>NZ_JBEXGU010000009.1:0-109352 GCF_040607515.1 Streptosporangium sp. NPDC005286
TTTCCGGCCGGAAAGACCGCCCACCGGCGGGGCTACGGGGATGCTCTCAGTGCCGGTGATTGTGACCGGCGTGGTCGTGGCCCGCGTGGTCGTCCTCGTCCTCGTCCTCATCCGAGGGGCCGTCGGAGGGCTCGACGCCCAGCACGGCCTCGCGGGGCTCGATCTGCTCGACGTGCTCGATCAATCCCAGGACGTGGTCCGGCTCGATCAGCCACTGCAGCGCCGTGGCGCCGGTCTCGTCGGCCGAGACCAGTTCGGCCTGCTCCTTGCGCTCGTCGTCGTCCAGGTCGGCGTCAGGGTGGTTGATCTCCTTCAACGCGGCGGCCTGCAGGGAGGCGATGTCCTGCACCTCCACGGTCAGCTCAACAGTCAGACGCAGATAGCGTTCAGTGCCCGATTCATCACTCATGGTGGAAATCCTAGTGCCTGGTGAGGGTCGGACAGGGCCTGGGACCTGCCCGTTGGATCTTTTGCCCGCTGCTCCGCGCCGTAAGATCCGCGGGACGCGGCTAGGGGAGCTTCCACTCCACGGGGGTCGCGCCCTGCTGCTGGAGAAGCTCGTTCGTCTTGCTGAACGGGCGGGAGCCGAAGAAGCCGCTGCGGGCCGACAGGGGGCTGGGGTGGGCCGACTCGATGGCCGGGATGTTGCCGAGCATCGGGCGCAGGTTGCGGGCGTCGCGCCCCCACAGGATCGCCACCATCGGCTGCTCGCGTGCGACGAGGGCCTTGATGGCCTGCTCGGTGACCTCCTCCCAGCCCTTGCCCCGGTGCGAGGCGGGCTTGCCCGGCATGACGGTGAGCACCCGGTTGAGCAGCAGCACGCCCTGCTCGGTCCAGGGGGTCAGGTCGCCGTTGCTCGGCATCGGCAGCCCGAGATCCTCGGTGAGCTCCTTGTAGATGTTGCGCAGGCTGGCCGGGATCGGGCGTACGTCTGCGGCGACGGAGAAGCTCAGACCGATGGGGTGACCCGGCGTGGGATACGGATCCTGCCCCACGATCAGCACCTTGACCTGGTCAAAGGGCTGCTGGAAGGCGCGGAGCACGTTGGCCCCGGACGGAAGGTACTGCCTGCCCTCCGCCACTTCCCTCCGGAGGAACTCGCCCATCTCGGCGATCTTCTCGGCAGCCGGTTCCAGGGCCTCGGCCCACCCGGCTTCCACGACTTCATTCAAGGGACGTGCGGCCATGTGCAGGACCCTATCGATGTTTTAGGCCCGGTACGGCGTGTGCCGGAAATCAGCGCGCGCCGCACCGGGCCTGCCCCTGGCTCTACTTCACCGAGCCGGCCATCATCCCTTGGACGAAATACCTCTGGAAGGCGAAAAAGAGGATCAACGGGATGATCAGCGACAGGAAAGCGCCTGGCGCAAGAATGTCCACGTTGGTCCCGAATTGCCGCATCTGGGATTGCAGGGCCTTGGTCATCGGCTGGTTCTCGGTGTTGGCGAAGACCAGGGCGACGAGCAGGTCGTTCCAGACCCAGAGGAACTGGAAGATGCCGAGCGAGGCGACCGCGGGCTTGGCCAGCGGGAACACCACGGTCGAGAAGATCTTCCACTCGCCGGCACCGTCCATGCGCGCCGCCTCGAGCAGCGAGCGGGGGATGCCCGCGAAGAAGTTGCGGAGCAGGAAGATGGCGAACGGAAGCCCGAAGGCGACGTGGAAGAGGACCACGCCCGCGATGGAGCCGAAGATGCCGACCGTGCCGTAGAGCTTCGCGATCGGGATCAGCGCGATCTGGATCGGCACCACCAGCAGGCCGACCACCACGAGGAAGAGCGCGTCCCTGCCGGGGAACTCCATCCAGGCGAACGCGTACGCCGCCATGGCCGCGATGCCGATCACCAGGAGCGTCGCGGGCACCGTGATGAACACGGTGTTCCAGAACGACGCGGTGAACCCGCTCGCCAGCAGGTCGGAGTAGCTCTTGAGGGTGAACTCGGCGGGTTTGACAAGGGCGGTCCACCAGCCGGTGGAGTTGTTGGCCGTCTCCTCGCGGAGCGAGACCACGAACAGTCCGAGGGTCGGGACCAGCCAGAAGATGCCGATCAGCACCAGCACCGCCTGGACCAGGCCGCCGCCGATCCGGTCGACGACGCGGCCCGCCGCGCTGCGCGGTGGAGCGCCGAGGGTGGAGGTGGTCACTGGTTGTCCCTCCTGAACCGGCGGATGTTGAGAATCATGAAGGGCAGCACGAGGATCAGCAGGAAGATGGAGAGCGCGCTGCCCAGCCCCTGGTTGCCTCCGCCGCCGAAGGAGACGCGCCACATCTCCAGCGCGATCACGTTGGCCTGCGGCTGCACCGATCCCGGCGCGATGACGAAGACCAGGTCGAAGACCTTCAAGGTGTTGATGATCATCGTGACGAACACGACGAGCAGCACCGGGGCGAGCAGCGGGACGGTGATCCTGCGGAACACCTGCCACTCGGTGGCGCCGTCGATGCGGGCCGCCTCGAGCGCGTCGCGCGGGATGGCCGACAGGCCCGCCGCGATCAGCACCATGGAGAACCCGGCCCACACCCAGACGAACGCTCCGATGATCGCCGGGGTGATCAGGGTCGGTCCCAGCCAGGAGATCCCGTTGAAGGCCGCCTGGAAGTTCGACTGCGGCAGCCGCACCTGGTAGTCGCCGGGAGCGAGGCCGGTGAAGCGGAAGGTGCCGTCGGCCTCGGTGCGGGCGGTGGCCTTGACGGCGCCGTCCCGCACCGCCTCCACGGTCACCCCGACCAGCCCCTTCTCCGTCGGATCCACCTGGTTGACCGCTCCGCCGCCGCCCTGGGCGAAGTCCACCCACACCGTCCCGGCCAGCTCGCCGGGACCCGGCTGGGCCGCCTTCGCCGGTGCGGCCGAGGCGAGGGCGTCCGGCTTCACGCCGACCAGCGGGACGAGCACCGCCTGCCCGGGGGCGGCGGGCCCCCTGCTCACCACCGCGCCCTGCTGGGCGATGACCGGTGCCTGGTCGTTCTCCCTGGGACGGGCGTCGGGATAGCCCTGGTCGGAGCCGAAGAGGCCGGTCACCGAGGTGATCACGGCGTTGGCTACGCCCCGGTCGGGGTCCTGCTCGTACACCAGGCGGAAGATGACGCCGGAGGCCATCAGGGAGACGGCCATCGGCATGAACACGATCAGTTTGAAAGCCGTGGCCCAGCGGATCCGCTCGGTGAGCACCGCGAAGATCAAGCCCATCACGGTGACCAGGAGCGGGGCCACCACCACCCAGATCAGGTTGTTCCTGATCGTGACCAGGGTGGCGGAGTCGCTGAAGATCGTGGCGTAGTTCTCCGCGCCGACGAAACCGTCGCCGTTGGCGTCGTAGAGGCTGCGGAAGATCGAGTAGATGATCGGGTAGATCACCATCACGCCGAGCAGGAGCGCCCCCGGCAGCAGGAACCAGATCGCCATGCTCGGCGGCGGTCCCAGCCGGGTGGCCCTCTTCGCCTCCATCGGCGCGGTGCCCCCGGCGGGGGCGGCGGCTGGGGAGGTGCGGACCTCGGTGCCGGCGTCGGGCGCCGGTCGCCGGGTGTCGTCAGGTCCGGGGGAGGACCCGCCGGCGGTGTCGCCGTGCGGGCCCTGCGGGCCGTCTAACCGGTCGGTCACGGCCTGTCTCCCTTACTTCCAGGCTTTCTTGGCCTCGGCCTCGAGCTTGGCCTGGATGCCCTTGACGTCCGAGGGGTCGCGGACGAAGTCCTGCAGGAGCTTCCACTGGCCCTTGCCGTCCGTGCCACCGAAGGCGCTCGGCGCCAGGTCGGACATGTCGTAGCGGACCGCGTCGCCGGCGGAGATGATCGTCTGGGCGAGCTGCTTGGTCAGCTCGGCGGGGTAGTTGTCGGGCGAGACGTTGCGGTTGGGGGAGAGGTAGCCGGGGAGCTTCGCCCAGATCTCGCCGCCCTCGACGGAGGCGAGGAACTCCAGCAGGGCCATCGCGCCCTCGGAGTCCTTCATCACCACCGCGATGTCGCCGCCCAGCACGACCGGCTCGGTGTCACCGGCCTTCGGGAACGGGAAGTACTTGGCCTCCTCGCCCAGCTTGGCGCCCGACTCCTCGGCGGTGGTGCCCACGAAGTCGGCCTCGATGACCATGGCGGACTTGTCCTGGCCGTAGACCTGGGTCACGCAGGTCGGGAAGTCGGTCTGCAGGGCGCCGGAGGAGCCGCCGAGCAGGAACTCCTTCTTGCCGACGAGCTGCCCGATCTTCTCCAGCGCGCCGGTCACGCTGGGGTCGGTCCACGGGATCTCGTGGTTGGAGAGCTTGGTGTAGTTCTCCGGGCCCGCGCTGGACAGGTAGACGTTCTCGAACAGGTCGGTCAGCGTCCAGCCGGAGGCGCCGCAGAGGGAGAACGGCGGGGTGCCGGAGTCGGCGATCGTCTGGGCGGTCTTGATCAGATCGTCCCAGGTGGCCGGAGGCTGCGCCCCCGCGTCCTGGAACGCCTGGTCGCGGTACCAGATGAGCGACTTGTGGGCCGCCTTCACCAGCACGCCGTAGGACTGGCCGTCCGCGGAGCCGAGCTCCTTCCAGTACGGGGTGTAGTTGTCGTCGATCTGCTTCAGGACCCCGGCGGTGAGCGGCTTGAGCGCCTTCTGGTCCGCGTACTGCTTGACCAGGCCCGGCTGGGGCAGGATCGCGACGTCCGGCGGGTTGCCGCCCTGGATGCGGGGACCGAGGTAGGCGCCGGTGTCCTCGCCGGTAGAGGCGTAGATGACCTTGGCGCCGGTCTTCGCCTCGAACGCCTTGAGCACTTGCTCGAAGTTGGCCTGCTCGGGGCCGGTCCACTTGGCGGCGACCTCGATGGACACCCCGTCGAGGGTCTTGGCGGCGGGCGCGGACGAGCCACCGCTCCCGGCCGGTGCCGGAGTGGCCGACCCGCCGCCGCACGCGGCGAGTGCCAGGGCGAGTCCCGCCGTGGTCACCGCTGCAATGGTTCTGCGCATGCTGAACAGACCTCCTGAGATGTCAAGGTTTTGGAACAGGGGGATGTGAGGACGTACAAGCAGCCGAGATGGGGATGACGGCTCCTGCCAGGGGGTACCCCGGCGTCAACGAGCCCGAATGATCTCGTCGAGCTGGTCTCTCATGGAGGCGACAACGTCGTCGCCGGCCTCCTCGAAGGGTGGGGTGAGCGCATTGGAGACCGCGCTGGCGATCACCAGGCTCACCTGGTTGTAGTTGGCACCCGCCGGTCTGGGCCGGGCGGAGAGGATGCTCTGCTTGAGGACCGGCAGGTAGGGGAAACGCTTGATCAGGGCGGGGTCGTCGTACAGTTCGGCCCACACGGGCGGGAACGAGCCGTTGGTGAGCACCTTTCGCTGGTTCTCCAGGCCGGTGAAGTAGCGGATGAAGTCGGTGGCCGACTTCTGCCGCTTGGAGAAGGCGCTCACCGCGAGGTTGTAGCCGCCGAGCGAGCCGGTGCCGGGGCCGTCGAGGCCGGGCAGCCGGGTCACCCCGAACTTGCCGGCGACCGCCGAGGTGGTGGCCGGTCCGTAGGCGTGCGGCCAGTTGCGGGCGAAGGCCAGCCGTCCCTCCTCGAAGGCGAGCTGTGCCTCGTCCTCTTTGAAGGAGAGCGACTCCTGCGGGATCCAGCCCTCCCGGAACCCGTCCACCAGGAAGTTCAGGCCGGCCTTCGCCCTGGCCACGTCCATGGTCACCTTGGTGCCGTCCTGGCTGAGGATCTGCCCGCCCGCCGACTGCACGGCCTCGGTGAAGTTGACGGTCAGGCCCTCGTAGGCCAGGAACTGGCCGGCGTAGCCGCCGATGCCGTACCTCTCGTGCAGAGTGCGTGCCTGCGTGCGGAGTTCCTCCCAGGTCTTCGGCGGTTTGAAACCCTGCTTGGCCAGCAGGTCCTTGCGGTAGTAGAGCAGCCCGGCGTTGCTGGTGTACGGCACGGCCCAGAGCTTGTCCCGGTAGACCGCCGTGTCGACGACCGGTGGCAGGAACCGGTCGAGCGGGAACATCGAGCGCTCCAGCGGCAGGATCCAGCCGGCGTCGGCGAACTCCGCGGTCCAGATCACGTCCAGCCCGATCACGTCGTATCGGTCGCTTTTGGCCTGGAGGTTGGCGACCATCTGCGCCCGCTGCTCGTCGGCCGCCTCGGGGAGTTCGAGCAGGGTCGCCCGCTCCTCGGGGTGGGTCTGGTTCCAGCGATCGAGCAGCGGCTGCAGGTAGGCGGTCGCGGGGCGCCCGATCACCAGGGTGAACGGGCCGGTCCCGCCGAACCGTTCGCCCTCCCGCTCTCCGGCCGCCGAGCAGCCGGCGACGAGAAGCACGATGAGCACGACGGGGATGAGTCGACGCACCGTGGCCTCCCGGTTTCCGGCTGATTACATACATGTTAGGTAGATGCATGTTATGCATGGCGATAACATCGTCGTCAACGGATAAACCCGTAACGCTCACGTAACGAGCTCTCCGAGGAGGTGGGGCGTGCGGCTGATGCTGCTGGCGCTCCTCGCGAAGGAACCTGCCCACGGCTACGAGCTCAAACAGGCGCTTGAGCAGATCTTCGGGAGCGCCTACCCCTCACCGAACATCGGGCAGATCTACGTCACGCTCGGCCGCCTGGAGAAGGACGGTCTGGTGCGCGCGGTGGACGTCGCGCAGTCCAACCGGCCGAACAAGAAGGTCTACCACCTGACGGCCGCGGGCCGCGACATCCTCGACACCTGGGTGGACGAGCCCACCGAGGGGCCCAGGGTCAGGGACGAGTTCTTCATGAAGCTCGTGCTGGCCCCGATGACCGGCATCGCCGACAGGATGGCGATGATCAACCGCCAGCGCCGGCACTACCTCGGGCTCATGCGCGACCTCAACGAACTCGTGGAGCGGACCGATCCGGGCAATCGTGTCGCGCTCCTGCTGGTCGAGGGGGCCATGCTGCACCTCCAGGCCGACCTTGAGTGGCTCGAACGCTGCCAGGAGGAGTTGAGTTGACGTCCCCCGTGGTCGACACAGTCAATCTTGTCAAGATCTACCAGGACGGCGGGGTGCCGGTGCCCGCCGTGCGGGGGGTCGACCTGCGGGTGAACGCGGGGGAGTTCGTGGCGGTCATGGGGCCGTCGGGGTCGGGCAAGTCCACGCTGGTCCACATGATCGGTGGTCTGGAGGCCAGGACCAGCGGCGAGATCTGGCTCGACGGGCAGCGGGCCGACACGCTGAACGAGAGCGCCTGGGCGCTGCTCCGCCGCCGGAAGATCGGCTTCGTCTTCCAGTTCTTCAATCTCGTCGCCAACATGACCGTGGCCGACAACGTCGAGCTGCCCGCGCTGCTGGCCGGGGTCGGCGCGCGCGAGGCCCGCCTGCGCCGCGAGTACCTGCTCGGCGAGCTCGGCCTGACCGCGCGTGCCGACGCCGCGCCCGCCCAGCTGGCCGGGGGCGAGCAGCAGCGGGTCGCGCTGGCCCGCGCGCTGGCCAACAAGCCGAGCCTGCTGCTCGCGGACGAGCCCACCGGCAATCTCGACAGCCGCAACACCCGCGACGTCCTGCGCCTGCTCGGCGAGGTCCACCGCGAGGGCCAGACCGTCATCATGGTCACCCACGACGCCCGGGTGGCGAGCCTGGCCGACCGGGTGGTCTCCCTGCTGGACGGTCAGATCGTCGACGACGGCGGCGCCGGCCTGGTCCGCCGCCGTCCCAGGGGTAGCGCGGGCGACGTCGTCGAGCTGAGAGGCTGACCGATGCCCCTGCCGCCGGGGACCTTTCGACCCGTGCTCCCGAACGCCGCCGGGTGGGCCGTGCGGACCCGGATCCGGGGGGCGTCGCGGTGAGCACCGCCCGAGCCTCCTTCAGATGGATCCGGGCCGACCTCAGGGCACGCAGAGGGCAGGCGCTGCTGACGGTGCTGGCCGTGGCGGGGATCGTCACGGCGCTGATCACCTCCGCGACCCTGCTTGAGGACGGCACCAACCCGTGGCGCGGCCTGTTCGCCGAGTCCAGGGGCGCGCACGTGTGGATACACACCAGGGACGCCCCCGAGGTGGCCGCGCTGTCGAGGCTCCCCGGCGTGGTCCAGGTGGCCGGTCCCTACCGGTCGGCCCCGGTCACGCTCACCCTGGACGGGAAGAAGTCGCCGGTGGCGCTGCGCGAGATGTCCGCGACGCCGCCGAAGGTCGCCGTCCCGCTGATCCGCGAGGGGCGCCCGCTCCGCCCCGGCGACACCGACGGCGTGGTCGTCGAGCGCTCCTTCGCCAGGGCGCTCGGCCTGAGGGTGGGCGGCCCCTTCCTGGTGACCGGGCTCAACGGCGCCACCCACCCGCTCATCGTGGTCGGCCTGGCGGACAGCGCCGACCAGGGCTTCTATCCCGAGTGGACGCCCGGCCTGGCCTGGACGCTCGCGCCGGTCCTGGCCAGGGTCGAGCCCGCGCTGGGCCGCAGCGAGTCGGTCACCGGGCTGCGCCTGGCCGACGGCGAGGCCACGCTGCCCGCCGTCCACGGTGCCGTCACCCTCCTGGAGGGGCAGATCCAGCGGATGTCCACCTGGCGCGAGGTCCGCGCCTCGATGGAGCTGGACAACCGGCTGCTCGGCCTGCTGCTCGCGCTGTTCGGCATCACCGGGCTGGTCGCCGCCGCGCTCGCCATCGCCAACGCGGTGGGCGGCCGGGTGCTGACCCAGACCCGTGACATCGCCACCCTCAAGTCCCTCGGCTACACCCGGGGCCAGGTCTTCGGCGTGCTGATGGCCGAGCACGGTGCGCTCGGGTCGCTCGGCATCGTCATCGGGCTCCTCTGCGGTCAGGTCGCCGCCTCGTTCGTCCTGGACGGGGCGCCGATCCTGCCGCTCTCGCCGGGCCCGCTGCTCGCCATCGCCGGCGGCACCGCCGCGGTGGTCTGCGTGGCGGTGGCCCTGCCGGCCTGGCGTGGCGGGCGCACCCCTCCGATCCCCGCGGCCCCCGCGGCGCCGCTCCGGGGGCACCTGTCGCACCTGGCGCGGCTGGCGCTGCTGCTGCGGCTGCCGCCCGCCCTGGTCCTGGGCACCCGTGACGCCTTCACCCGGCGGGTCCCGGCGTTCCTGAGCATCTTCGGCGTCGCGATCCCGATGATGATGATCACCATCGGGCTCGGCTGCTGGGCCACCCTGGACGACTTCCTCCGCCACCCCGAGCAGGTGGGCCAGGCGGCGGCGCTCACGGTACGCCCGGACGAGCTCCCTGCGGACGAGGCCCTCAGGATCGCCAGGGCCGACCCCGGGGTGCTGGCCGCCTATCCCGGCGCCGAGGTGCTCGCCCTGGAGCCCGAGCAGACCAGGAGCGTGCTGACCCGCGCCGCGGGCACCTCGGCCGAGCCGTACCCGTTCTCGGTGGTCGAGGGCCGGATGTACGCCGCCAGGGGAGAGGCGGTCGCCGGGCAGGGGCTGTTCGACCTGCTGGGGGTGCGGATCGGCGATCGGGTCCGGCTGACCGTGGGCGGCACCCCGCTGATCGTGCACCTGGTGGGCCGGGTGGTGGAGCCGGACCAGGACGGGGAGGTGCTCTCCTTCGGCATCGACAGCCTCGCGGCCAAGGACGCGGTACCGCCGCAGTTCTACAGCCTGGTGCTCAGGCCGGGCGCGGACCCGGTCGAGGTCCGGGCGCGGCTGCTGGCCGCCTCGGGAGAGGCCCTTGAGGTGCACCGGGTGGTCAACCCGGCGGAGCGGCTCGCGATCATCCGGGTGGTGATCGTGGCGCTGATCGGCGTGCTCGCCCTGCTGGGCCTGGCCAACCTCCTGACGGCCGGTGCCCTGGGCCTGCGCGACCACGCCTTCGACCTCGCGGTGCTCAAGGCCATGGGCCTCACGCCCAGACAGGTGGCCGCCACCCTGGTCACCGGGACCGGCCTGCTGATCGTGCTGGGCGCGGTCGCGGGCACCGCGGCCGGGGCCTCGCTGGTCAGCGGGCTGATCGACCTGCAGGGCCACACCAGCGGCGTCGGCGCCGGCATCGGCCGTACGCCCTCGGCCCTGACGCTCGCCGTCGCGGTGCTCGTCGCGGTCGGCTCCGCCCTGCTGGTGACGCTGATCCCGGCGGCCCGCGCGGCCCGCGCCCAGGTCCCGGTAGCGGCCAGATAGCCCCGGGACACGCGTCCCGGGGCTATCTCGAAAGCCGTCCTCAGGGCTTGAGCGAGAACCAGTAGAAACCGTGACCCGGCAGGGTCAGCAGGTACGGCAGGGCGCCCACCGCGGGGAAGTGCACCCCGCCCCTGGCCTCGACGGGGGTCATCCCCGCGAAGCGGCGCAGGTCGAGCTCGACCGGCTGCGGATACTTCGACAGGTTGTTGACGCAGAGCATCAGGTCGTCCCCGTCCTCACGGACGAAGCTGAGCACCGCCGGGTTGCTGGACCACAGCTCGTTGTAGACGCCGGTGCCGAAGACCGGGTGTTCACGGCGGATCGCCAGCATGTTCCTGGTGAAGTGGAGCAGCGAGGCGGGGTTCCGCTGCTGCGCCTCCACGTTGACCGCCTGGTAGCCGTAGATCGGGTCCATCACGGCGGGCAGGTAGAGGCGTCCGGGATCGGCCGTGGAGAAGCCCGCGTTGCGGTCCGGGCTCCACTGCATCGGGGTGCGGACCGCGTCGCGGTCCTCCAGCCAGATGTTGTCACCCATGCCGATCTCGTCGCCGTAGTACATGACCGGGGAGCCGGGCAGCGAGAGCAGCAGCGCGGTGAACAGCTCGATCTGGTCGCGGTCGTTCTCCAGCAGCGGGGCGAGGCGGCGCCGGATGCCGAGGTAGGCCCGCATGCGCGGGTCCTTGGCGTACTCGGAGTGCATGTAGTCGCGCTCCTCCTCGGTGACCGTCTCAAGCGTCAGCTCGTCGTGGTTACGGAGGAAGATGCCCCACTGGGCGCTCTCGGGGAGCTTCGGGGTCCGCGACATGATCTCGGAGATCGGCTCGCGGCTGCCCCGCCGCACGCCCATGAAGATGCGCGGCATGAGCGGGAAGTGGAAGGCCATGTGGCACTCGTCGCCGCCGACCGCGGGGTCACCAAAGTACTCGACCACGTCCTCGGGCCAGCCGTTGGCCTCGGCCAGCAGCACCCGGTCGGGGTAGAGGCGGTCGACCTCGGCGCGGACCTTCTTCAGGTAGGCGTGGGTCTCCGGCAGGCCGGAGCAGTCGGTGCCCTCGCGCTCGAAGAGGTAGGGCACCGCGTCGAGGCGGAAGCCGTCGATGCCCAGGTCCAGCCAGAAGCGCAGGACCTCCAGCATGGCCTCCTGGACCGCCGGGTTCTCGTAGTTCAGGTCCGGCTGGTGGTGGAAGAAGCGGTGCCAGTAGTACTGCTTGCGGACCGGGTCGTAGGTCCAGTTGGACTCCTCGGCGCCGATGAAGATGATCGGCGCGTCGGGGTAGCCGGTCGGGCTGTCCGACCAGACGTAGAAGTCGCCGTACGGCCCCTCGGGGTCGTGCCGGGACGCCTGGAACCAGGGGTGCTTGTCGCTGGTGTGGTTCATCACCAGGTCGGTGATGATGCGCAGGCCCCGCCGGTGCGCCGACTCGATCAGCTCCACGAAGTCTCCGAGATCGCCGAAGTCCGGAAGGATCTTCATGTAGTCGGAGATGTCGTAACCGCCGTCACGCAGGGGGGACTCGTACAGCGGGAGCAGCCACAGGCAGTCGACGCCGAGCCACTGGACGTAGTCCAGCTTCTCGATGAGGCCGCGCAGATCACCCGTGCCGTCGCCGTTGGAGTCCTTGAACCCGCGGACCAGCACCTCGTAGAAGACCGCGCGCTTGTACCACTGGGGGTCGGCCGAGACGAAGTCCTCGGCGACGGACTCCGGGGAGGGGGAGGGGAGGGGGGATGGATTCATCGTGTTCTCGCTCACGGTGATAAAGGGCAGGACGAAGTCACCGGATGCTCCGGCTGATGATGTTTGGTGACCGCGCCGGCGGGAGCCGTCATCCCCACGAGCTCCATGGCCACGGACGGGCCGAATTTGTGATTCGGGGCCATCCGTTGTGGCGCTTTCTGGGCCGAACACTACCAGCCGAGTGAACCCCTCGAAGCCCCCTTGGCGTGGTACGTCGCCCCCGCCCCACGGAATCGCGGCGCGCATCGCGCCATGCCCGCGTAATCGCCGCGTCGCTTACTGTTTTCCTGCCTGAAACACGACACGCCCCAACGTGGTGACCTCGGCTTATGCCCGCGGACCCGGTCGGGGCGCGCGCGGTGCGGCGGGGACGCGCTCCGGCGTTCTCGAAGGGGTGGCCGGGCCCGATTCCGGGGGCGCGCGAAAACTCCGCGGGGCCGTGTGGTAGGGCCCCGGCGGGGGGAGGGCGTCAGGAGGTCAGTTCCAGGGCGGGCTGAGGTCGGGGAGGCGGTCCTGGTAGTCGCCGAGCCAGGCGCCGAACAGCACCAGGCCGCGCACCCAGAAACGGTCGTTCCAGCCGTTGAACCGCGTCAGGCCGTCGGGGCCCTCGGCGATCACGGTGTGCAACTGCTCGGAGAGCAGCGAGGGCACGGCGTCGGCGACGAGGGTGAGCATCCGGTGGCCGTACTCCCTGGCGGGCGCGGCGGCCGAGCGGAGCGGGACCCGCGCCAGTGGCTGCTTGACCACGTTGGTGGAGGGCAGCGCGGCCACGCGCGGGTTGGCCGCGTACAGCAGCTCGCGGTAGAAGCGCCCCTGGTCCTTGCGGTTCACCCCGACGGAGAGCGCCGCGTCGAAGAAGTCAGGGTGCATGAACGGCGCCGTGAACGAGACCTCGGGGCCGACCAGGTTGACCGGGGAGCGGGCGATGCCCCGCGCCGTCCTGGTGTGCAGGACCGACAGCGGCAGCTCCGCCCGGTGGCCGTTGAGCATGGAGGTCGACTGGGTGAAGGCGTGCCCGACGCTGTCGGTGATCCACTCTTGCGCCCGCTCCGACAGGAAGGGCGTGGAGGGGGAGCCCAGCGCCAGCGAGCCGAGCAGCGCGGCCTTGCGCTCGGCCTGGTTGGCGGCCTCCAGCGCGGCCCCGCTGACCATGAAGTTCTTCAGCAGCGGCCCCCCGGCCAGCCCGTCGACCAGGGTCCGCCCGGCCCGGTGCACCTCGCGGGCGAAAGGGGTGTACCAGGCGTGGTGCGGGGTGAGGAACTCCAGCCGCCGCGCCGCGGCCAGCGCGTCGTCGGGATAGGCGGCGGCGTCCTGAGGGATCACCCGGTGGCGCACGCCCAGCTCGTGGGTTATCGCCTTGGCGAAGACGATGTCGGTGTCGGTGCCGTCGTCGGGGCTGGTCGTCCACGACTCCACGTCGGCGCCGCGGGCCACCGCCACCGAGCAGAGCAGCCGCGAGTCGTAGCCGCCGCTGACCGGTACGAGCAGCGGGCGCCCGTCGAGTTCCTTGTAGACCTCGTGCAGGATCTCCAGGATCTCCCCGGCGGTCCTTCCCGCCTCGTACGGTTCCTCGCGCAGCCACCGGGGCAGCATCCGCTCGACGGAGATCCGGCCCGACGCCCGGTCGAAGACCAGCGCGCTCGCCCCGGCCAGCCGCTTCACCTGCGTGTACGGGGTGTCGTCGCGCAACGGGAAGGTGAGCTGGATGATCGAGGCCCAGGCGTCCCAGTTGATCTCGTACGGGGTACGCGCCAGGGAGAGCAGCGGTTCGAGCAGCGAGGAGAAGTAGAGCGCCCCGCCGCGGAACAGGTAGTAGACGTCCACGAGGCCGAGGCCGCCGGCGTGCAGGGTGATCCGCTCGCCGTCGTCGATCAGGCCGGGCGTCTCGTAGGTCTCGGCCACGGTGATCCATTGTGCGTTCCACGGTGTGTTCGACGGTGCCGCCCCGCCGGGCTTGCGCTCCCCCCAGGCGAAGGCCCAGCCGCGCTCGTCCCGCCGGTAGGGCGGCAGCGGGGAGGAGCTGAACAGGGCCGCGTTCTGGCTCTGGACGGCGGGTCTGACCCGCGGTCCCGCCCCGCGCAGCGTCTCCAGGACCGCCTCGTCGAGCTGCCCGATGCCGCCGCAGACGTACGGCCTCACATTGAACGTCGGCCACTGCACCGTGCTGACTCCTCTATGTCGCGATTGAGCAAAGGGTATCCTTTCGCCCGGCTGAGGAAACGGAGGACGGCGTGACGGGCGACCAACTCGAAAGCACACGGCAGGCGTTACGGGAGGCGGTGGCGCACGCGGAAAGGGCTTCCGAGCTGGCCCGTCTGCTTGACGCGGCACAGGCCAAGATCGCTGACGCGGAGCGGGTGGCCGAAGAACTGCGTGGGGTGCGAGAACTTCTCAGCGAGACCGAGGAGCGGCTGGAGGCGGCGAACGCGGCCGAGGAGAAGCTCCGCAAGGACCTGGCGGAGCAGCGTTACCAGGCCGAGGTGGCCAGGTGGAAGCTCTCCTCGGTGCAGGTGGCCCGCTGGTCCAGGCTCGGTGACGCGATCAAGACGGGCAGGAGCAACCCGGTGCGGCTGGCGCGTGGCCTGCGCGGGGCGGCCAAGCCCGCCAAACGCCCGACCGCTCCCAAGCGCCAGCCGGTGCCGCGCAAGAGCGGCGACAAGACGGCGGTGCCCGGCGCGTCCTTCCAGGCCACCAGCTCCGTCCGAACCGTCGGCGGCAGGTCGGTCAAGCTCAAGCCGTTCCGCGTCCCGACCGGGCCGAACACCCGCCCGCACCTGACCGCCGCTGTGATCGCCTCACCGCACGGCGAGGCACTGCTGCGCTACGAGTGGCGCCAGAGCACCGGCTTCACGCCCAAGGACTTCGCCCGGGTGCTGGCGGCGGAGGTCCCGCACCTGCTGCTGGTCGAGTCGGTGACCGAGGGGCCGTGGGCACAGGAGCTGTGCCGGCCGGGCCAGGGGCTGCGCGCCCTGCTGTCCTGGTGCGCGGAGCGGGGCATCCGCACGGTCTTCTGGCACACCGGGGGCGAGGCCGCCGGATTCGTCGCCGCGGCCAGGCTGTTCGAGCACGTGGTGACCGCGCTGCCCAAGTCCGTGGGGGCCTGGGGCGCCGCGCTGGCGGCCCAGGAGCCCGAGCCGGGCCGCCGGGCGCCCTCGCTGGGAATCCTGCCCTTCGCCATCCAGCCGCGCGTGCACAACCCGCTGCCGCTGGCCGGGGACCGGTTCGAGCGGGTGCTCTCGCTGGAGGAACTGCTCCCCGGGCACCTGTCGTATCCGGACGTGCTCACCTCCTACCGCTGGCCCGTCGCGGTCGACTGCCCGCCGGGCACCGAGCCCTGGCGGATGGCCGAGCTGGCCGCCTGTGGAACCTCCATCGGCACCGAGCCCGACCCGCGCCGGGCCCACCTGGCGCTCCGCCAGGCGTACGCCTCGGGCACGATGACCAACAAGGTCGACGATCTGCTGGACGCGATCGGCCTGCCCAGCGGCCGGGCCACCCTGAACATCTCGGTGATCATGATCGACCGGGGCGACCTGGACCACACGCTGGCCCAGGTCGCGCCACAGAAGGGCGTCGTCCAGCTGGTGCTGCTCTCGGACGTCCCGGACGCCGCCGCGCGGGCCCGCGCCGCGCTGCCCGACCAGGTGCACGTCACGGTACGCCGCCCCGACCCCGGCCTCACCACGGGCGGCATGCTCAACCGCGCCCTCGACCTGTGCCAGGGGGACCTGGTGGCGGTCATGGACGCCCGTGACCGGTACGGAGAGCACTACCTGACCGATCTCAGCCGGGCGTTCCTGTTCGCGAGCGCCGACATCGTCGGCAAGGCGGCCTACTACGCCCACCTGCGCGACGTCGCGGCGACGGTGCTGCGCCAGCCCTCGGCGGAGTACTCCTACCTCCCCGACGTCGCGGGGGCCACCCTGCTGGCCCGCCGTACGGTGCTGCGCGGCATCGGCTTCGCCGACGTCTCGGAGAACTGGGCCGACGTGCTGATGCGCCAGTGCCGCGCGGACGGGATCAAGGTCTTCTCCGCGGACCGCTTCGGCTACGTCTGCCTCCGTGACCGCGACCGCTGGCTGCTCGGCTCGGCCCAGCTCGTCGACTACGGCCCGGCCGACCCGCACGCGCTGATCTGAGCGCGTACGTCCGGAGTCTAGGCTGACCAGATGAGGCCAGGCGCGCTCGGTGAGGTCCTCGGCCTGCCGCCGATCCCCAAGGGGACGTGGGCCGAGGAGGCGATCTACGTCTCCCCGGCCGCGCTGCGCCGGGGAGAGGATCCGGAGCGGACGGCCGACCGGCTTCGCGCGCTGCCGGGCATCGCGGCCGTCCGGGTGCCGGCCGGCGGTTTTCTGGAGATCGTGGTGTCCGTGCCCGGCGAGCTCGTCACGGAGATCGGCGGGCCCGTTCCCCCCGTCACGGGCACGTCCCCGTGGGACGACCTCCCCAGGACGTGGGCCAACCCCGGGTTCGTCGTCAGGTACGCGCACGCACGGGCGGTCGCCGTGCAGCGCTGGGCGGTGGAGCTGGGTGTCGGCGGGGCCTTCAGGCCCGAACTGCTCGACGACCGCAGGGACAGGGCGGTGCTCAGGTCGCTGGCCGAGGTGCATGGCAGGCGGGTGAGCCGGGATCCCGGGTGGGCCGCCTACGCCGAGCACCTGGCCCTGGCCTACCACGACGCCTTCGAGGGGGCCGCCGCGCTCCCCGCCGGTGACGAGGAGCCGTCGGAGCTGCACACCGCCCGCGTACGCCTGGCGCGGGCGGTACGGGACGTGCTGGCCGAGGCGCTGGCGGCGCTTGGCGAGACGGCCCCCGACAGGTTGTGATAGACCCTCTCAAAGAAGATCAAAAGGATCAGGAGAGCGGCGAATGGGCGGTCCCCGTGACTGGGAGGCGTACGAGCCACGCCGCCCCGGGATGATCCGACGGGTGCTGCCGATGCTGCTCGCCTTCGCGGTGATCCTCGGCGGGCTCGCCTATCTGGGAGGCGACCTGCGCGAACTCCTCGGAACCGCGCCGGGCTCGCCCCGCTCGGCCGCGGCGACGCACCGCCTGTACGAGGAGACGGGGCCGATCGACGCCCGCTGCGGCACGCTCCCGGGAAACCTCGACGCCGACGCCCGCGCGTCGCTGAAGGCCCTCGCCGGATGCCTGGACCGGATGTGGGCGGACACCCTGGCGAGGGCGGGCATCGACTACGCGCCGCCGGAGGAGGTGCGGCTGATCGCCGTCCCCGAGGCGGCCGCGTGCGGGATCGACGACTACGACTGGGCCGGGATCTACTGTCCCGACTCCCACGTCGTCAACGTGCTGGTCGAGGACGAACCGGCCTTCCCGATGATGTTCACGCTCGCCCACGAGTACGCCCATCACGTTCAGGAGGTCAGCGGGATCGCCGACCAGAGAGGTTCCGAGGCCTTCGACGAGGCGTGGTCGCGGCGGCTCGAACTCCAGGCGGACTGCCTGGCGGCGGCGACGCTGCGCATCGCCACGCCGCGCCGGCTGGAGAACCTGCGCGGCTTCGCCGGGCACGATTCCGGCGCCGAGGACGGCGCGGAGGCGGGCTACCGGCAGTCGCACGGCTCGGGCGCCAGCAGCGCCGAGTGGATGCGGCGCGGCCAGGAGGGCGGCACGGTGGCGTCCTGCAACACCTGGGGCGCTCCCGCCGAACGGGTCTCCTGAGGATCCTGTCGCGACGCGACATTAAAATATGTCGCCAAAGTGGTCAATAACGTAAAAAGTTCGCGCGTTCGAGGGCGATCGCGTCTCGATAGGTGGGCAATCGTCTCAGGGGGATCACCGGGTCCGATAGCCTCGATCGGGTGAGTCGATTCGCCCATCCCGCCGGTGACCGGCATGCCGAAGTGCTGCCCGAGGAGCGCCCTCCGCACGCACCCGCCGACCTGAACACGCTTGACCCGACCATCTGGCCGCGAACGTCGGAGCGAGCCGACGGCTCGATCACGATCGGCGGCGTGGACGTCAGGGACCTGGTCGCCGAGCACGGCACCCCGCTCTACGTGGTGGACGAGGAGGATTTCCGATCCCGCTGCCGCGACTACGCCGGCGCGTTCTCCGGGGGCGAGGTCCACTACGCGGGCAAGGCGTTCCTGTGCCGTGAGGTCGCCCGCTGGATCATGCAGGAGGGCCTCGGCCTCGACGTGTGCAGCGCCGGTGAGCTCGCCGTCGCGCTCAGCGTCGGCTTCCCGCCCGAGCGGATCACCATGCACGGCAACAACAAGTCGTACGCCGAGCTGGAGAGGGCCGTCGAGGCCGGTGTCGGGCACATCGTGGCCGACTCCTTCGAGGAGATCGCCCGTCTGGGTTTCCTCGCCGACAAGCACGGCAGGCGCCCCCGGGTGATGATCCGGGTCACCGTGGGCGTCGAGGCCCACACCCACGAGTTCATCGCGACCGCCCACGACGACCAGAAGTTCGGCTTCTCGCTGAGCTCCGGCGCGGCGGCGGAGGCGGCCAGGCGGATCCTCGCCCTGCCCCAGCTGGAACTCGTCGGCCTGCACTCCCACATCGGTTCCCAGATCACCGACACCGCGGGGTTCGAGGTGGCCGCGGGCCGCCTGGCCAAGCTCCTGGTACAGATCAAGGACGAGCACGACGTCGTGCTGCCCGAGCTCGACCTCGGCGGCGGCTACGGCATCCCCTACGTCGACGGTGACATCGCGCTCGACGTCAAGGAGATCGCCGACAGTCTGCGGGAGATCGTCAGCAAGGTGGCCAGGACCGCCGGGCTGCCGGTGCCCAAGCTCACCGTCGAACCCGGCAGGGGCATCGCCGGGCTCGCCGGGGTGACGCTCTACGAGGTCGGCACGATCAAGGACGTCGAGGGGCTGCGCACCTACGTCAGCGTCGACGGCGGCATGAGCGACAACCTCCGCACCGCCCTCTACGGGGCCGAGTACACCGCGCGCCTGGCCTCCCGGGAGAGCGCCGCGGAGCCGATGCTCTCCCGGATGGTCGGCAAGCACTGCGAGAGCGGCGACATCGTCGTGCGAGACCTGTGGCTCCCCGGAGACCTGGCCCCCGGCGATCTGATCGCCGTCGCGGGCACCGGCGCCTACTGCCGCTCGCTCGCCAACAACTACAACTACCTCCCCAAGCCCGCCGTGGTCGCGGTCAAGGACGGGGTGTCCCGCGTGATCGTCCGCAGGGAGACCGAGGACGACCTGCTGAGAGGACAGCTGTGAAACGACCAGGAGCGGACGAGAAACCCGTGCGTGGCATGGGCGAGAGGGGGGCGTGATCGTATGGCGCTGAAAGTCGCACTTCTGGGCTGCGGGGTCGTCGGCTCCCAGGTGGTCAGGCTCCTGCACGAGCAGGCCGACGACCTCACCGCACGCATCGGGGCACCGCTGGAGCTCGCCGGGGTCGCCGTGCGGCGCCTGGGCCGCAGACGGGACGCCGACGTGGACCCCGCCCTGCTCACCACCGACGCCGAGGCCCTGGTCACCCGGGACGACATCGACATCGTCATCGAGGTGATCGGCGGAATCGAGCCGGCCAGGGCGCTCATCCTGGCCGCGCTGAACGGCGGCAAGTCCGTCGTCACGGCCAACAAGGCGCTGCTCGCCGAGGACGGCGCGACGGTCCACGCCGCGGCCAGGGCCGGCAACGCCGACCTCTACTTCGAGGCCGCCGTCGCGGGCGCGATCCCGCTGGTCCGCCCGTTGCGCGAGTCGCTCGCCGGGGATCACGTCCACCGCGTGCTCGGCATCGTCAACGGCACCACCAACTACATCCTCGACAAGATGGACTCCACCGGGGCCTCGTTCTCCGACGCGCTGGGGGAGGCCCAGGCACTGGGCTACGCCGAGGCGGACCCCACCGCCGACGTGGAGGGCTTCGACGCCGCGGCCAAGGCCGCGATCCTCGCCGGGATCGCCTTCCACAGCCGGGTGACGGCCGCCGACGTGCACCGCGAGGGCATCACCGAGATCACGGCGACGGACGTGGCCAGCGCCAAGGCCATGGGCTACGTCATCAAGCTGCTGGCGATCTGTGCCCGCTCGGAGGACGGCAGGTCGTTCGGCGTACGGGTGCATCCGGCGATGATCCCCAGGACGCATCCGCTGGCGGGGGTCCGCGAGGCGTACAACGCCGTGTTCGTCGAGGCGCAGTCCGCCGGCCAGCTCATGTTCTACGGCGCGGGCGCCGGCGGCGCACCGACCGCGAGCGCGGTGCTGGGCGACATCGTGGCCGTGGCCCGCAACGTGCTGGCGAGCACCCGGGGCTCGGAGGAGTCCACCTACGCGGACCTGACCGTGCACCCGATGGGCGAGACCGTCACGCGCTACCACGTCTCGCTGGACGTCGCCGACAAGCCCGGCGTGCTCGCCAGGGTCGCCGACATGTTCGCCAAGCAGGACGTCTCCATCCAGACCGTCCGTCAGGAGGGCCACGGCGCGGACGCCCAGCTCGTGCTGGTCACCCACCGGGCCAGCGACGCCGCGCTCTCGGCCACCATCGAGGGCCTGCGCGAGCTGGACATCGTCCGCGACGTGGTGAGCGTCATGCGCGTCGAGGGTGAGGACACCCCGTAGCGCTCCATTCCTTTTCGAGCGGTCAGATGAGACGTACCGTCAGGGCCCGGCGGGGCAGTGCCATGCTCTCCGTCCGGGCGGACGCCGCACGAAACGGTTGAGGAACACGAGATCCGCAGACCGGCCGGTGTACGACATGCCCCGGCCGGCTGGATCCGCAGAGCCCAGATCATCGCGCTGAGCTGGAAGCGGCTGTGGGTGCCCTGGGAAACGGCTCCCGGCTCGGCGGTTCGACAAAGACGTGCCAGTTCGCGAACACGGCGTATCCGGCGGAGGAGAGGCCGGGCCGCAGCCGGTCACCGTTCCCGCCTCGCCCGCGATCCGCGCCGTCTCGAAGTTCGTCGGCGGGTGGCGCGCCCCCAGTACCGACTGGACGCCTCGCGCCCTCATACGACATGTGCCGAGTGGGTCTCGGCCCTTTCTCCGACCAAGATCGTGAACCCCGGCGCGACACGGATCCGTGCATGCCCCCTGGTTTTTTCGCCGTGTCCAGGGAGATCGGGGCGATTGGCAGGGCGTTTGGTGCCAGATCGTTGAGTTGCAAGTCAGCCACAAGTAGCTGTTCGTAATGTCGTGATCGTTAATGATCATAATGGCCTGATCATGGATTGAGAGGTCAAGCACCGACTGGAGGCGCGGCGGGGCACGGCGGCCCGGATAGGCCACACCCACCCGAAGTTCGGGACGGGGGGTTTGAGTGAGTGCTCGCCCGGACCGGACGTCCGGCCCCACTGAAAGGGACGAACACGCCGGCCGATCCCCAGGCCGTGACCGATCGGCTTTGAAAAGGCCATGGAATTTCTGTGAATCGGCTACGAATTCACTCGGAGGTGTTCGGTGACCGGAAACAGCGGTGAGATTCAAGCGTGCTGGCTGAATTGGAACGACTATAGCGAGAGGATTCTCGGGCTCCGGCGGCAGGTGTTCGCGACCGAACAAGGCTGGGGAGAGGAGATGGTGAACCACGAGAGGGACCCGGAGGGCCTTCACCTGGGCGCCATGCTCAACGGAGAGATCATCGCCGTGATATCGGCTTATCTTTATGAGCCGGGGGCGCCCGAACTGTCCACCCTGGAACTGCAGAAAGTGGACGGGCTGACGGTTCAGATCGGCAAGCGAGTGGAACTCGCCGAGCATCGAGGGCGTCATATCAGTGAACGCATAGGTACCTCGATGCTGCGCCAGATCTGCGAGTCGCTGCGACCGGACCGCTTTTTCCTCCTCGTCAGGGGGCAGCACCGTAACCTTATCGACCGGTACACCAGGCGGAATTTCGTCAGGCACGCCGACATCGGTTCCGCTGACGATGTGCGCACAGTGATGACGGTGGAAGGAGAAGAGGCCGTAGAGGAGTTCTATTTCAAAAACCGGGCCCTGGACAAGGAACCGGCGCCCGGGGGCAGCCTGATCTCCGTCCCTTCACTCGTCCGGTTTCTGGTGGAGAGCGGGCGCGGCGACGTGCTGGCGGCCGAACGCCTCGGGGCCGAGAACCACTATCTGGAGCCGCTGTCCATTGAGGCCGAGATGCCGCGCCTGACCGCGCAGGGCCGGCTGATGGCCACCGAGCAGCGGTCGCGTCTGGCGTCGACGCCGTTCCCGCCCGCGCCCGCCTCGTTGCTCGACATCGGCACCGGGCCCGGGGAATACCTGGCGGCGGTCGCGCGGGAGGAGTCGCTCGCCGGGTACCGCGTGCGGGGGGTGGAGCCCTCACCTCAACTGCTCGCCAGGGCCCGGTCGAGCTTTCCGGAGATCACGTTCCGCGAGGGGACCGCTTACGCCACGGGTGAAGCCGACTCGTCACACGACGTGATAACGGCGAATTTCGTGTTCGTTCACCTTCGCAGTCCGGACCTGGCCCTGCTTGAGATGCGGCGGGTGCTGCGCCCGGGCGGACTCCTGTACGTGGTCGATGTCAACGATGACAGCTTCCGTGGTCCCGACGTGATCCGTCGGATGATCGAGACGCACAACCGCAACTACGCGGGTGATCGCACGTTCCTGACCGACCTGCCGGGGCGTGCCGAGCAGTTCGGCTTCGAGCCTGTCCGCCGTTTCTCGACGACGGTGCGCAACACAGGAGGCTCGCGACCGGCCTTCGGCCCGGACGAGATCCGTATCGGGCGGGCGGACGCCTGGGGACTCCTGTCCTTTGTGCGTACGCAGAGAGGTGTTGAGGAGGTCTTCAAGGAGGCGCAGGACTTCTACTTCGGCGCGGAATGCGAGATGAGCCTGGACATCGAGACCCAGGTCTATCGCAGCCGTCCTTCCCCGGAGAACGGGCGCTGACCTCGACGCCCCCGGCAGGGTCCTCGTCTGCCCGATTCCGAACCGATGATCTGGCCGGCGGACTCGGCAGGCGTTCGGGGGAGGGCCGGGCCATGCCGGGTCGGCATCGGCTTCCCGGGGGTTTGCCGGTAGATCATTTAGTAAGCCCTATGGGCTTATATAGTGATTTCCTATGTACTTCGTTACTGAATGACTTCGCTGTCCTCGCGTGATCGTCCGCGCCCGCACGACTCCCGGCCTCCTGGGGCGCCCGCGCCTCCCGGAAGGAGAGTTCACCGTGAAGATCGTTCGCCGGATGGTGGCGCCGGTGGTGGCGCTGGCTATCGCGACGGTGCCGGGACAGGTCGGTCAGGCGGAGACCGCGAAACCCGCGAAGAAGGTGGAGACCGTCGTCTCGCTCACCTTCGACGACGGTGACTCCACGCACCTGGTCGTGGCCCGCATGCTGGAGAAACGCGGCATGCGTGGAACTTTCTACATCAACACCGACACCATCGGCGGCGAGCTCAAGCTGACCCGTCGCCACCTCGCCGCGATAGCCGGGAAGGGCCACGAGATCGGCGGTCACACGCTGACCCACGTCCGCCTCACCGAGCTCACCCAGAGCGAGCAGGAGGGGCAGATCTGCGACGACCGCAGGAGGCTGGTGGCGTGGGGGTACCGGCCGGCCACCCTCGCCTACCCGTTCGGCGCGGTCGACTCCGACGCCAAGGCGGTGGCGAGGTGGTGCGGCTACGACGCGGCCCGCTCGGTCGGCGGGCTCAGGGAGTGGAAGTGCCCCGGCTGCCCGGCGAGCGAGGCCACGCGCCCAGCAGACCGCTACGAGATCCGCACGCCAAGCTCCATCCGCGAGGACACCCTGCGGCGACACATGAAACAGCAGGTACTCAACGCGGAGAAGAGCGGTGGCGGCCTGGTTCCGCTGGTGTTCCACCGGGTCTGCGACCGCTGCGGACTCTACTCGGTGGCTCCCGAGCGCCTGAACCCCTTCCTCGACTGGCTGGCGGCGCGCAAGTCCCGCGGCACCGTCGTGAAGACGCTGCAGAGTGCCGTCGGTGCCCGCTACCGCCCCGTGCCCGGCTGAGGAACGGCCCTTTCGGGGCCTCTCCGCGACCCCCGCGGGTCCGGTCCAGGGCCTGGGGCACCGGATGTGGGTGAAGGCCGTCAGGAGCCCTCGGTGAGCCTGCGGAGGCCGCGGGCGGCGCGGCCGAGCAGGGAGCGTTGCCGGGCCTGGCGCAGGGCGACGGCCTCCAGGCGGCGCTGTTCGGCCTTCTCCTTCCACCTGACGGTGTCGCGGCGGCCCTTGGCGGCCGCCGCGCGCAACTCCTTGAGCTCGGCCTTGAGCGCGGCGATCTGCCGCTGGGCCCGCTCGGCCTCCCGCGCCCGCGACTCGGCCGCCGCGCGCCAGCGCACGGCCTCCCGGTTGCGGTTCGTGGCCCAGTAGGGGTAGGCGTGCGCCGCCGGCCGCAGCCGCCAGGACTCCGCGTCCAGCCAGGTCGCGCCGTGCAGTTCGGCGATCACGTCGTCGAGCGACTCGCCCTCGCGGGCCACCCGCCTCGCCCTCGCCACGGCGGAGGTCCGCTCCAGGCGGGCGGCCAGAACGCCTGACTCGTCCTCGTCCAGCGCCACGAGCAGCAGGCCCTCGTCGTCCTGCTCCGCCCGCTCGACCAGCATGGCCAGCGACTCCGCCCCGGGCACCCACCCGGCCGGGCAGACGAGCCGGAACGGTGCGGGAGCCGAGGTCGGCGGGACCCGCTCGACGAAGGAGACGCGGCCGTCGTGGGCGTACTGGCCGCGCAGCAGCCGCAGGTCGAGCAACGGGTCGTCCAGCGGCCCGCCCACCGGTTCATGGCGCTCGCCCGCAGGCGACGCCCACGGCCCGGCCAGGGTGACGTGCACGTCGGGCAGGCTGCTGGCCAGTGCCCCGTCGACGCTCGCCCTGACGTCCTCGAAGGAGGCGCCTCGGGCGTCCACCACGACGTCGACGTAGGGGACCAGCCACTGCCGGCCCGCGTCGGTGCGCAGGTGGCGCCGGTAGGGGACCCGGTCGGCGATGAACGGGTCGTTGTGCCGCCTGACGTCCGCGGGCCTGCGCATGGCGGTCGTCGTGCCCAGGTGCCAGCTCAGCGCCTCGGTGTCGGGGACGAACACCGCGCCCGTCTGGGTGAGCCGGTAGCCCAGCTCGGTGTCCTCGCCGAGCCGCAGGGAGGTGTCCAGCCCTCCGGTCTCCTTCAGCAGGGCGGCCGGCAGTGAGACCGACGCGCCCACGTGGACGCGGTGCAGCAGCGAGCTGGGCGCGTCGCGGAAGCCGCGGTGCGCGGCGACGAGCCCGACGATCCAGTCGTGCCCGTGCTCGGGGTCCTCGGTGAAGAGGGAGTCCGCCTTGTCCTTGGCGACGGCGATCTGGACCTCGGCGGGGGTGGGCGGGGTGCCCGTCATGGCGGTGAAGCGCAGCGTCCCCAGCACCACCAGGTAGCCGGCCAGGTGGTGCCAGCGCATGTGCGCCTCGACGTGCTCCCGGTAGGAGACGATGTCGGCGTCCATCCGGTGGATCACCTCGCCGTCCGCGACGGCGGTGCCGGTCTCCAGGGCCCAGGCGATGCCCCGGCGGCCGGGGGCGCCGGGGACGATCCGGGTGCGTTCGGGGGCGATCTCGGGGAGCCGGAGCGGGGGCGCGCTGCCGTCGTCGACGACGATCACCTCAAGGAGGTGCGCGGGGTAGGTCTGCGCGGCGAGCGCGGCCAGGGTGAGATCGAGCCTGTCCTGCCCTCCCCGGGCGGGGATCACCACGCTCACCGGCAGGCGCGGCTCCCACGCGCCGAGGACGGGCGCCGGCAGCACCCCGTAGTCGTTGCCGGGAATCCGCGGCGCGGCGGCATGGACGGCCGGAACCGGCGGTGCGTACGGCGCGTCCGGTGCGTCAACGGGCTCCCCGCCCGGGACCTGCGGTGTGCGCGGCGCGTTCACGGTGCCTCCGGGGGGAGTTCCATGAGCGCGCTGGGCCGGAAGCCGCGCCACTGGCGCTTGTTCCGGCGCAGGAACGTGCCGATCGGCTCGCGCCAGGTGTGGTTGGCGACGTTGCCGCGCCGCAGGATGTAGCCCAGGCCCTGGGTGCGGTAGATCTGCCCGCCCGCGGCCTGTACGGCGTGCTGGAACTGGGCGTCGATCGTGCCGGGCAGGGGACGGAAGCCGCCCACGGCCTCGAAGGCGGAGCGTTCGGCGAAGATGGTCCCTCCGGCGATGAAGTTGGTGATCTGCTCGGTGACCTGCTCGCGGTGGACGGTCACCCCGATCGAGGCGAGGTAGACGAACTCCGGGACCATGCCCACCACCTGGGCCCCCGAGTAGGAGTGGGCCAGCAGCAGATCGGAGATGAAGTCGGGCCCGTACCAGTCGTCGTCGTCCATCTTCAGCAGGAACGATCCCGACGCCCTGGCCGCGGCCTCGTTCAGCACGGCCCCGAACACGCTCTCCTCGTTCGCCTCGAACACGGTGACCGGCCGCTCGAAGGAGGCCAGCGCCCCGGCCACGCCGGGATGCGTCGCCGGGATGCCGTGCAGGGCGAGGATCACCTCGAACTCGGCGCCGCGCTGCCTGGCCAGCTGCTCCAGTGCGAAGCCCACCATCTCCGGGCGGCGGGTGGCGAGCAGCACCGAGACCGGCGGCGAGGGCCTCGCGGGGGCGCCGAGCTGTTCCCAGCGGGCGCGGACGCCGTGGCCGCGCAGCGCCTCGCGGCGCAGCCGGATGCTGTGCTCCTCGCGCTCCAGGTCGTCCTTGAGCGCGGGCTCGTCGACCGAGGTGATCAGTCTGGCCAGCTCGGGGCCGAGGGCGCCGGCCCAGCGCGGCACGGCCTCGGAGACCAGCGGCACCCCGGCCGCCGCCAGCCCGGTGACGACGCGGAGCGCGGCCACCGGGCCGCTGTGGCCGCGCCGCCAGTCCACCCGTACCCCTCTGACCTGCCTGATCCGGTTGACGTCCACGTCCGTGACGGCGCCGGAGGCCGCGAAGGCGGTGAGGGTCCGGCCACCGCAGGTGATCGCCCAGCGGCCGGACTCCACGGACAGATCGGCGGTGCCGAGGGACGGCACGGTGACGAAGCCCATGGGGTTGACCGAGCGGTCGTCGACCGGTGGGACGGTCCGGGGTTCTGACAGGTCGCCGAGGCCGGCCTGGAGGATCCTGCCGCCGCCGGGGCGGCCGAGCCGCTCCCAGCTCATCAGCTCGGCGACCGGGCGGTCCACCGGGCTCTCGTCGCCGGACCAGGGCGGCGGCTCCTCGCCGGCCGCGCGCACGACCAGGTCGGCGCCGCGGGCACCGAACCTGTCGGGGACCGGCCCCTCCGGTGAGGACGGGGCCGCGTTCGGGTCACCGGGCCGCCAGTGGGCCGCTCCGGGGCCGGCCAGACCGGCGACGGGCGCGGCGACGGCGTCCATCCGGTGTCCCGCGAACGCCCTGGCGGTCGCGGCGAGCGTCCGCCCGGCGGGTGCCGGTTTGGAGAACCGCGCCTCGATCACCCAGGCGGGCGCCTCCGGCTGGTGGACCCGGAGTTCGACGAGCGACCGCCAGCGGTGGGCGGGAGTGGGCGAGGGCACCGGCGCGGTGTACCAGTGCGGTGTCTCCTCCACGGCGACGACCACCCGGGTGGCCATGGCCAGCAGTGACTGCAGGCTCGCGGCCCTGCGGAGGTCCGTCGGGGTGCGGGCGAGCACCAGGATCTCCGCGGCGCCCTCCTCCGCGCGCGGGATGCCGTCGAGGTCGCCGTCGAGGTCCATCGCCCCGTACGACTCCAGCTCGCCGAGTGTCTCGAAGCCCGCGCAGTAGACGAGGACGCGCCGCTTGCCGTTCCGCTCCCCGGCGGTGCGGACGAGATCGATCAGAAGGGACATCAGCCGCTCTTCCCCCGCCGCGGAGCCGTCTGCCGTCTGGCCGCCGGGATGATCCCCCTCAGGGGGCCACGCCGCCGCTCGTCCCGCGGGTGCCCGGCCTCCGCCCGCAGCCGCTCGGTCTCGGCGCGCAGGCTCTCCACCTCGCCCCGCAGCCGTTCCGCCTCGCGTTTCCACCGGGTGCTCTCGGCCCGCCACTTCGCGGGGTCCCCGGCGACGGGCTCCGCCTCCCCGGCGGTCGTCATGCCGAACTCGGCGGCACTCACCCACAGGGAGCCGAAAAGCTCGTGGACGGCACCGTCGATGTCACCGTCGATGTCACCGTCGATGTCACCGTCCGGGGTGCCTCCGGTCACCAGCGCCGCCCTGGCGAAGGCGGCGGTGCGCTCCAACCTGGCCGCCCTGACCCCGGTGGCCCCCTCGTCGAGCACCGCGCTCAGCAGCCCGTACCCCTCGCTCTCGGCGAGTCTCACCAGCTCGGCCAGGCTGTCGGCGCCGAGTGCCCACCCGGCGGGGAAGGAGAGGCGGAACGGCGCGGGTGCCGAGCCGGAGGGCGCCTCCTCGGCGAAGAGGACCCGTGGCTCATGGGCGTACAGGTTGCGCACCAGACGCAGATCGAGCAGCGGCTCGTCGAGGGAGGGATGGCGCCCGGCGGGGAGCCGAGCCCAGGGCCCGACCACGGTGACGGCGACGTCGATGAGGGTGCCCGCGAGCGCGCTGTCCACGCTCGCCCGCACGTCCTCGTAGCGGGCGCCGCCGACGTCGACGACGACGTGCACGTACGGCACCAGCCAGGTCCTGCGCGGGTGGGTGCGCAGCCAGCGCAGATCGGGGATGAGGTCGGGCAGCACCGACCAGTTGTGCCGGTGCACCTCCTTCTCCCTGAGCATGACCGTGGACGGGCCGAGGTGCCAGCCGCGGGCCTGCGGGTCGGGGATGAAGACCGCGCCCGCCTGCGCGAGGCGGAAGCCGAGATCGGTGTCCTCGCCCATGTTCAACGCGGTGTTCACGCCGCCGGCCGAGCGGAGCAGTGCCACCGGGACCGATGTGCTGGCCCCCGAGTGGAGCCGGTAGGCCCCGGCGCCCGCGTCCCGCAGCCACCGGGTCTCCTTGAGCACGCCCGCCCGCCACTCGTGTGGCGCGGACCCGTCGAACAGTCTCTCCGCGTCCCCGGCCTGCACGGCCGAGAGGACCTCCCCGGCGCGGGGCCAGGTCCCGTCGGGGGTGAAGCGGACGTCGCCCATCACGACGGCGTAGGGGAGGAGGTGGTGCCAGCGCAGGTGCGCCTCGACGTGCTCCCGGTCGAGGATCATGTCGGAGTCGACCCAGTGCAGGATGTCGCCGGTCGCCGCCTCGGCGCCGGTCTGGCGGGCCCAGCCCCGCCCCCAGCGGCCTTCCGGTACCCGGACGAGGCGGGTGCCCGCCGGGGTGATCTCGGGGACGCGCAGCGGCGGGTCGCTGCCGTCGTCGACCACGACCACCTCCAGCAGATGCGCGGGGTAGGTCTGCGCGGCAAGGGAGGCGAGCGTGCGGTCCAGGGCGTCCTGGCAGTCGTAGGCCGGGATCACCACGCTCACCCTGAGCCGGGGCTCCCACCGGCCCAGGTCGGGCGGGAGCAGCGGCCCGTAGTCGTTCTGCCTGACCCTGGCGCGCGGGACGCCGGTCTGGCCGGCCAGGTCGTCGCCCCCGGCCCCGCTCACGCCTTTCCCTCCGGGGTGGCCTGTTCGGTCCGCGCCTCCACGGCGGCCAGTCGCGGCAGCAGGTCGTTGACCATCTCCGCCATCTCCTGGCGCTGCGGTATGGAGACCAGCCGATCCTCGCCCAGCGAGACCAGGATCGTCTGCAGGTCCTCGTCCCGCTTCCGCTCGTGCTCCCTGAGCAGTTCGACGATCTCGTCCAGCCGCCGGTCCAGCCGCTCGGTGGCGGCCTTGACCGTGGCCAGCTCCGCTTCGTAGCGCTTGATACGGGTGTCGATCCGCAGGGCCTTGCCGTCGACCCTGCGCACCGTCGCGATCGCCAGCATCTGGACGGCGAACACCGTCGCGATCGCGCCGAGCACGACGGCCGCCGTGGCCGAGATGACATCGGTGCCCGCGAGCAGCGTCAGCGTGATCAGTACCACCGGACCGATGGTCGCCGCCAGAAGCGTCAGTTTTCGGGGCGTGGGCATCCGCGCTTACCTTCCATGCCGCTCTGTCATTACCTGTTCATTGATGGGGAGATAAATGAGGCTATCCGCTCTTCAAGTGCAAATATGGCTGGAAATGGGAAATTCCAAGGTTCCTGTGACCTGTGTGACAGCTGTGAGTGATTAATGGTGATCACACGGGTCAAGTGGGAAGTGTGGTGAGAAGGGATCTTCCTACCTCGCTATCCTTCGGTCGTGCCCGCGCAGCCGATCTCCCTTCCCCCGTCCCTTCTCGCCACACCGGCGGGCTTCCTGCGGTCGGCGGCCGGGGAGACGGCCGAGCTGTCCTGGACCGGCGAGGGCTGGCTGGCGGCCGGTTCGCCGCTCGGCGACCGGCCGGACGCCGAGGAGGCGGCCCGCCTGCGCCCGCTGCGGGGACTGGTCGTCCGGTGGCCCACCTCCGAGGTTCCGGTCGGCGCGGTCACCGGTCTGGCCGCGGCCGGGGTGCCGCTGCACGCCGCCGTCTCGCCGGACTGGGTGGATCCCGAACTGGCCCGCCTGCTCGCGGCCTGGGCGCCCGAGGAGGACGACGGCTCAGGTCTCCGGTCGGTGACCGCCCTGCGCAGGGAGGAGCACAGCGTGCGACTACGCCGCCACGGGCTCCGCGACCGGATGGGGACAGGCCGGGCGGAGACGCCGCCCACGGTCAGCGTCGTGATGTCCAGCATGCGGCCGCACCTGCTGGGCGCCGCGCTCGGCCAGATCGCCGGGCAGCGCCGGGTACGGGTCGAGGTCCTGCTCGGCCTGCACGGCGTCCCCGCCGCGCACGAGGAGGTCAGGCGGGCGCTGCGCGGGTGCGCCCTGCCCGTCACGGTGGTCGAGGCCGAAGGGGAGACCCCCTTCGGGGAGGTGCTCAACCTGGCCGCCTCCAGGGCGGAGGGCGACTATCTGGCCAAGTGGGACGACGATGACTGGTACGGCCCCGAGCATCTGGCCGACCTGCTGCTCGCCCGCGCCTACTCCGGGGCGGACATCGTCGGCACCGCGGCCGAGTTCTTCTACCTGGAGCCGCTGAACGCCACGGTCCGCCGTACCGACTACACCAGCGAGGTCTGGTCCGAGCACGTCGCCGGGGGCACGATCCTGCTCCCCGCCGACACCTTCAGGGACGCGGGCGGCTTCCCCCCGCTGCCCCGGGGCGTCGACGCCGGGCTGCTGAAGGCCGCGCACGCCGCGGGGGCGCGCATCTACCGCACCCACGGCCTGGGCTACGTGCTGCGACGTTCGGTCGGTGCCGAGCACACCTGGCGGCTCTCCCTGGCCCACTTCCTGCGCGTCGCGTCGAACCAGTGGCGCGGTTTCCGCCCGAGTCTGATCCTGGAAGCGCGATGACAGCACGGATAGCCGGTAACGACTACCGGAGCCTCACGCCGCCCGCCCTGGGGGCCTGGACGCCCTCGCTCCGGGTGAGCGTCGTCATTCCCGCCTACGGTGACCAGGAGAAACTCGACCTGGCACTCGCCGGGCTGTCCGTGCAGACCTACCCGGCCGCGCTGACCGAGGTCATCGTGGTCGACAACGGCAGCAGCCCGCCGCTGCGCCTGCCCGAACTCCGCCCGGAGGGCACCAGCCTGATCGGCTGCCCGATCCCCGGCCGGGCCCACGCCCGCAACGCCGGGCTGTCGGCCGCCACCGGTGACGTGATCCACTGGCTCGACTCCGACGTGGTCCTCGACCGCAGGTCGGTCGAGGCGCACATGCGCTGGCACCATGCCGCCCCGTACCTGGCGGTCACCGGTTACCTGCGCTTCACTCCGGCCCGGTTGCCCGCTCCCGAGATGGTGGCCGCCGCCGACGACCTGGCCAAGCTCTTCGAGCCCGCCGAGCCGCATGCCTGGCTGGTCGACCTCGTCGAGCGCACCGACGGCCTCACCGCCAACCCGCACCGCGCGTTCAGCCTGCACGTCGGCGGCGCGACCTCGGTCAACGCCGCGCTGCTCGCCGCCGCCGGGCCGATGGACACCGACCTGATCCTCGGCCAGGACACCGAGATGGGCTACCGGCTCGCCCAGGCGGGTGCCGTCTTCGTTCCCGAGCCGCTGTCGCGCGCCTTCCATCTGGGCCCGACCATGCGCATGCGCGGCAAGGCCCCGATCGACCGGGTCAGCCACGCGTTCGTGGCCGACCGGATCCCCTCCTACCGCTGGCTCCGCTCCCATCCGAGCAGGCAGTGGAAGGTGCCGTACCTGGAGGTGGTCGTCGAGCCCGAGGGGAGGACGGGGCGGGAAGGTCCCGGATACTCCTACGACGAGGTCCGCGCCACGGTCGACGCCGTCCTCGCGGGTACCCTGCCCGACGTCGCGGTCACCCTCACCGGCCCGTGGGACCGCATCGGCACGGAGGGGCGCGCCCCGCTGAAGGATCCGGACCTGGACCTGGTGCTGATCCGCGGCCACTACGCCCACGAGGCCAGGGTCCGCTTCGTCGACGAGGCCTCCGTCACCTCCGCTGTCACCTCCGCCGTCACCTCCGCCCCGTCCGAGGCCTCCCGGCAGCCCCGCGCCGGTGGCACCGCCGCCCCCTACCGGCTCAGGCTGCCCGCCGGGTGGGTGCCCGGTGACGACACCCTGGCCCGCCTGGTCGACCTGGCCGGGAACGACGGCTACGGCCTGGTCTCGGTGCTGCTGGCCGAGGGGGGACAGGACGGTGACGGCGGTGCGGCCGGCGGGCCCGGAGCGGGCTCGGAGCGGATGATCGTCGCGGCGCGGCTGGAGCGCGCCGCCGCGTTCGGGCGTGCCGCGTTCGTGCTGGAGGAGGGAGAGGACCTCGACGACGCCGTGGAGGACACCTTCGGCGTGGTCTGGGTGGACGGTGAGACCTACGGGTTCGCGTCCGAGGCCCGCCCCATCGTCGGCCGCCGGGGTGCCCACCGGGCCAGGATCGAGGCCGAGGCTCAGGTGGCCCGTCTCACCAGGGAGAACGAGCGGCTCCGCGGTCAGGTGACCAAATGGCGTGACGAGGCGGGCCGCTGGCGAAAAAGCGCGGTCGAGCTGCGGCGCGAGGTCGGCACCCTGCGCAAGGAGCTGGCCGCCGCCAGGAAGGTCGTCCAGTACGGGCTGCTCTCCTCGGTCAAACGGGCCATCACCCGCCGCCGCTGACCTTCCCGCACCGGTTTTCGCCGCGCCGGTCTCTCCCGCCTCTCCCGCGCGGACGCCCGCCCGCGCGGCGCCGGTCAGCGTTCGTTCCCGACGCCGCCCAGGAAGTAGGAGCCGATGTTCCGGTACGGCACGGTGGTGCCGGGTTCCGGGCGCCACTCGGGCAGGTTGACGATGCCGGGCTCGACCACGTCGAAACCCTCGAACAGACGGATGATCTCTTTGCCGGTACGGGCGACGAAGGGTGAGGAGGCCCCGTCGTAGACCTGGGGACCCTCTCCGCCGCTTCCGGGCGCGCGTCGATCGCGACGTGGGACAGGACGAGGTGGCTGCCGGGGGCCATGGCCCGGCGCAGGGTGGCGATGATGCCGAGGGGGTCCTCCTGATCGGGAACGAAATGCATGATCGCCAGCAGGAGTATCCCCACCGGCTGGTCGAAGTCGATGGCCGCGCGCACGTCCGGGTGTTCCAGAATCTCCTCCGGCCGGCGTACGTCGCCCTCGACTATGGTCACATTCTCGTTCTTGCCGAGAACCGCCCGGCCGTGAACCAGAACCGTCGGATCGTTGTCGACATAGACGACCCGCACGCCGGGCGCGACCTGGTGCACATTGTTCTGGGTGGGCAGGCCGGCACCGATGTCGAGAAACTGGCGGATGCCAAGTCCGGCGAGGAAACCGACGGTCCTGCCGAGGAAAGCGCGGTTGGAACGGGCGCTGTGCCGGACCTAGGGGATGACCTCCAGAACCTTCTCCGCAGCCTCCCGGTCTGCGGGAAAGTGGTCTTTACCCCCTAAATAGTAGTCGTACATACGTGCGACGTTAGGAATGTGGGTTTGAACACCCTTGGGTATCTGGTCGGTCATACCCTGCTCCCTTATAGGGATATCTCTTGAATTGTATGGATCATAGTCATTCGGACCATTGGAGAAGCTCTACCGGAACTGGCAGGATCGCGCCATGGCCGTCACCCCTCCGCGCCGCGTCCTTGGTCTCCAGCTCGCCGAGCTCGCCGCCCCGTTGTTCGGCTGGCTGGGCGATCGCATGCGGCGCCAGGACGTGGTCATCCTCGCCCAGACCGTCGCGGCGTTGTCCTATCTGTCGACGTTGCTGATCAGCGACCCGCTCGGCTCCGGGATGATGCTGGTGGCCGTGCTCATCGGGCTGGGGGAGATCGCCGGGATAACCACCGCGGGACCGCTGCTGGCCCAGCAGGCACCCGCCGGGGTGCGCGGCTCCGCCTACGGGGTGCAGACCCTCTGCGGCGCCCTGGGCATCCTCACCGTCTCCGCCCTGGGCGGCCTCCTCTACGACGCCTGGCGCCCGGCCGCGCCGTTCGTGGTGTCGGGCACGCTCGGCCTGCTCGTCGTCGCCTTCGGGCTGGCCGTACGGCGCCGGGTCACGCCCCTGCCGGAAAGCCGCGAGAGCGTGGGCGTCCCGGTCTGATCCGCCCCGACCGGCGACGGTACGGCTCAGTTCCTGAGAGAGGTGCGGAGCCTGCCGAGGAGTGTGCTCCACCCGCCCCGGGCCTGGTGCCGCCGGACCTGCCCGGCGCCCTGTCTCACCGCCTGCGGCGCGCTCTTCCGCTCGGGGGCCGGAGCCTGGGGCCGGGGCGCGGGCGGGGCGGGGGGCGCCGTCTCGGCGGGCCAGAACTCCGGCCGTGCCCCGCGCCGCACACCGTGGGTGGCCCTGACCGAGGCGGCGACGGCGGCGACGTCGTCCGCGCCGAGCAGCCTCGCCCGGCCCAGCGCCTCGGTCCGCTCCAGTGTCGCCTCGCCGTCGGCGCCGAGATCGACGACGAGCATGCCGGAACGGTCGTCCTGCATCGCGGCGATCATCCGTTCCAGTGAGTCACGCCCCAGCGGGACCGAGGTCGGACCGGTATAGCGGAACGGGATCGGGGTGGGGGTTTCGGAGACCTCGTCGGCGAATCGCACCCGCTCGTCGTGGGCGAAGTGCTCACGCAGCAACCGCAGGTCGAACAGAGGGTCGTCCAGCACCGGCCGGCGGTCCGCGGGCAGCTTCGACCAGGGGGCGACCAGGGTGACGACCACGTCGCCGAGCGACCCGTCGAGTGCCGCGCTCACCGCCTCGCGCACCTGTTCCCCCGGCCCCTCGGCACCGAGCACCACCTCCACGTACGGGACCAGCCAGTGGCGGCCACGGTCCTTGCGCAGGTCGCGGCGGAGCGGCACCCGGTGGGCCAGGTAGGGGGCGACGACCTGTACCGCCCGCTGCCGGTTGCGGCGCTGGGCGGGGAGTCCCAGGTGCACGGCCTGGGCCTTCATGTCGGGGATGAAGACCACGCCGTGCGCGGCCAGCCGGTAGGCGAACTCGGTGTCCTCGCCCCGCAACACCTCCGCGTCCACCCCGCCCACGGCGCGGAAGATCTCGCGCCGCATGGAAACCGTCGGCCCCGTGCACACGTGGTAGGGGTTGCGGCTGGCCCGCAGGCCGTTGGTGCGGGAGATCGTCTGCTCGGTGGAGCTGGGCAGGGCGTCCGCCAGGTCGAAGACGGACTCCAGCCGGCCCGCACGCACACCGTCGTGCACCTGGGCGGCCGTCAGCGACGGCTCCTCGACGAACTTCTTCGCGCCGATCGTGACCAGGTAACCGGCCAGATGGTGCCATCGGGCCAGCGCCTCGATGTGCTCGCGGCAGATGACCATGTCGGCGTCGAGGCGCTGGATGATCCGCCCGTCGGCGAGGGCGGCGCCGGTGTTCACCGCGTGGGCGATGCCCCAGCCCGAGGAGTCGGTGGTCACGAGCCTGGTGCCCCGCGGGACGATCTCCGGCAGCCGCAGTGCAGGCTCGCTGCCGTCGTCGACCACGATCACCTCCATGAGGTGATCCGGGTAGGTCTGCGCCGCCAGGGAGGCGAGGGTCAGATCGAGCCTGTGCTGTCCGCCACGGGCCGGGATGATCACACTGACCGAGAGTTCCGGATCCCACGCGCCGAGCGCGGGCGGGTCCAGGGGGGAGTAGTCGTTGTGCCGGATCGGTGGCAGGTCCGCCGCCGCGCCGCCCGTCATGATGTGGCACCCCTTGTCTGGTTCGTAGCCCGTCAAGTGTTCGGCCCATCGCTTGTCAAGGCCTGTCAAGCTCCGCAGACCCTACCGGCCCATTCTTAGGGTTTCCTGTAGGCAGGACGCCCCGGGTGTCCATTCGGTGGACAGCGCATCCCAAGACTGAACAGGTTGCCCGTAGACTCTTTTTCCAACACCGCAGGTAGCACGCGCACGGATTGGCCGCGCGCGGGAGGAGCAATCATGACCAGGGCGTGGCGTGGCCTCATCGAGGAGTACCGTGACCGACTTCCGGTGACCACGGCGACGCCCGTCGTCACGCTCCTGGAGGGCGGCACCCCGCTCGTCCCGGCGAACCGGGTGTCGGCGCTGACCGGCTGCGAGGTCTACCTGAAGGTCGAGGGCCTCAACCCGACGGGAAGTTTCAAGGACCGTGGCATGACCATGGCCATCAGCAAGGCCGTCGAGGACGGGGCGAAGGCGGTCATCTGCGCCTCCACCGGCAACACCAGCGCCTCCGCCGCCGCCTACGCGGTCCGCGCGGGCCTGACCTGCGCCGTGCTGGTGCCCCGGGGCAAGATCGCGATGGGCAAGCTGGCCCAGGCGCTGGTCCACGGGGCCCGGCTGCTCCAGGTCGAGGGATCCTTCGACGACTGCCTGGAGATGACCAGGAAGCTCTCCGAGAACTACCCGATCGCGCTGGTCAACTCGGTGAACCCGTTCCGGCTCCAGGGCCAGAAGACCGCCGCCTTCGAGATCGTCGACACGCTCGGGGACGCTCCCGACATCCACTGCATCCCGGTCGGCAACGCGGGCAACATCTCGGCGTACTGGATGGGTTACACCGAGTACGCGGGTGACGGCATCGCGACGAGAACGCCCCGCATGTTCGGCTTCCAGGCCAGCGGTTCCGCGCCGATCGTCAACGGTGCGCCGGTGACCCACCCGCACACGATCGCCACCGCGATCCGCATCGGCAACCCCGCCTCGTGGCGGCTCGCCGAGGCCGCCCGCGACGAGTCCGGCGGCGTCATCCAGGCCGTCACCGACCGCCAGATCGCCGCCGCGTACAAGCTGCTCGCCCAGGAGGAGGGCGTCTTCGTCGAGCTCGCCTCCGCCGCCAGCGTGGCGGGCCTCCTCCAGGCCCACAGCCAGGGCCTGGTCGAGCCGGGGCAGCGCGTCGTGTGCACGGTGACCGGAAACGGCCTCAAGGACCCCGACTGGGCCATCTCGGGCGCCCCCGCCCCGGTGACGATCCCGATCGACGCGCACGCCGCGGCCGTCGCCCTCGAACTCGCCTAGGTCCTGTGCCACGGATCCTGTCGTGGCGAGGGCCGGTCGGGCGGTGCCCCGCGGGACGGCGGAGGGAGCCGTGGCGTTCCGCGGTGACCGGCGGCAACGTGGCGAGGCACCGCCCGGCCACGATGGGCGGAAGATCCAAGGGGCGGGGCCCAGTGAACCCGGCACGCCGCGACCGCCCCGGTATCGCACCTGGAAATCCCACAGAACCGGGCAGATAGGAGAAGCCACTTGTCCGCCATGGCCACGCCATCGAGCCGTGCCCCGGGAGATCTATGATCAGCGGCAAGGTGACCGTCCAGGTCCCCGCGACCTCGGCGAACCTCGGCCCGGGATTCGACACGCTGGGTCTGGCACTCGACCTCCACGACGAGGTCGAGGTCGAGCTGTTCGAGCCCTCGGGGGGCTCCGGCTCCCGGAGCGCCGTCATCGAGGTCGAGGGAGAGGGCGCCGGCGAGCTTGACGGGGGTGAGGGGCACCTCATCGTCACCACGATGCGCACGACCTTCGACCGGATGGGGCTCGGGCAGCCGCTCGGGATCAGGTTGCGCTGTCTCAATCGCATCCCGCACGCCCGCGGCCTCGGGTCGTCCTCCGCCGCGATCTGCGCCGGGATCATCGCCGCCCGCGCGCTGGCCACCACCCCGTATCAGGACGGCTCCGCCCCCGCTCACCGGCCGGGGGCGCGGCCCGAGTTCACCGACGACGAGGTCTTCGCGCTGGCCACCGAGATCGAGGGCCATCCCGACAACGTGGCGCCGTGCCTGGCGGGCGGGCTCACCGTCGCATGGACGGACGGAACGGGCACGCCGCACCTGGTGCGGCTGCTCCCGCACTCCGACGTCAGGCCCGTGGTCCTCATCCCCGGGTACCGGCTGTCCACCGAGGTCGCCCGGGGGCTGCTGCCCAAGGCGGTGCCGCACGCCGACGCCGCCGCGAACGCGGGGCGGGCCGCGCTGCTGGTCGCGGCGTTGACGGCCAGGCCGGAACCGGAACTCCTGCTGGCCGCCACCGAGGACCGCCTCCATCAGGACTACCGCGCGCCCGCGATGCCGCTCACCGCCGACCTGGTACGGCGGCTGCGCGAGGCGGGCGTCGCCGCGGTCGTTTCGGGAGCGGGGCCCACGGTTCTTGCGTTTTCGACCGTGAATACGCAGGATTTGATCGCAGCAGAAGTGGGTAATGACTGGCACATCCGGCCACTGGATGTCGAAACCCGGGGTGCCCGCGTTGTTTCTCCTGAGACACGCTGACATCTCTCGACCTTCAGGGAATAGCTGTGTGCGCTGGTGATGTTAGGCTGATAGCCGCACCAGGTGCCCCGCGTTGGGTGCGTGCTTGTCAGCCACACATCGCTGCATCATGTCTCACTCCGTGAGGCGTGATCGCCGCAGTGGCCTCCCCGAATCCGTCGCCTCCGAATGCTCCACATTCGGCTGGGGCAACGAAGAGGCGGCGTTTTAGGGGACATGCGCGTTCGATCTACCTCGACATCTGGTTGCCGGTAGCAATCCGGGGGGGTGTCCTCCAAGTCCCACCGTCGGCGATTCTCGATGGTGACGGCCTGGATCAACCCTTCTCCGACAGTGGCGGCGGCTCTCCATGGGCCGTCGAGGATCGCAACGTGCAACCCGACCCGGTCTGTCCCACCGGGTCGATCGCACCACCGGGACGATTGGCTGATCATGGCCACGCCCGACCCCTGGGAAGGACCCATTAGTGAGCGACACCACCGAACTCCTCTCCGACGTCACCGGCACGGCGCCGGCGTCCGGCGACACCCCCACCCGCCCCGCGGCCAAGCCGCGCCGTCGCTCCGGCACCGGCCTGTCCGCCATGGTGCTGCCCGAACTGCAGGCCATGGCCTCCGGTCTCGGCATCAGCGGGACAGGGCGGATGCGCAAGAGCCAGCTCATCGCGGCCATCCAGGAGAAGCAGGGCGTCTCCGCCGAGAGTGCCCAGGCTCCCGTCACCGCCAAGGAGACTCCGGCCGTAGCCGTCCCCGCAGCCGCGGCCGAGCCGGTCGTCGAGCGTCCGGCACGCACCCGCAGGGAACGTTCCCGCCCCGTCGTGGCCGCCGAGCCCGTTGTGGAGCAGGCGCCGCCCGCTCCCGATCCCGTGGCCGCCGTCGTCGCTCCCGAGCCTGTCGTGGAGCAGCAGACTATCGACGCCGTCCCGGCCGAGGGCCGCGGCGAGCGTGGCGAGAGCCGCCGCGAGCGCGGTGAGCGTCGTGGCCGTGGCGGCGAGCGCGGCGAGCGCGTCAACGACCGCCGCGAGCGTGGCGACAACCGCGGCGAACAGCGCGGCGACCAGCGCGGAGACCAGCGCACCGACTCCCGCGCCGCCGACACCGGCCAGAACCGTGGCGAGCGGATCAACGACCGCGGTGAGCGCGGCGACCGCGGCGACCGCGGTGAGCGCGGCGACCGCGGCGACCGCGGTGAGCGCGGCGACCGTGGAGACCGCGGCGACCGTGGCCCGCAGAACCGGGGGCCGCAGGACCGCAGCGACCAGCACGGCGTGGGCGACGACGACGACCGTCGCGGCCGTCGCGGCCGGTTCCGCGAGCGCAACCGCCGTGGCCGCGACCGCTTCGACAGCAACGAGCCCGTGGTGGGCGACGACGACGTGCTGATCCCGATCGCCGGAATCCTCGACATCCTCGACAACTACGCGTTCGTCAGGACCAGCGGTTACCTGCCGGGTTCCAACGACGTCTACGTCTCGCTGGCCCAGATCCGCCGCAACGGCCTGCGCAAGGGCGACGTCGTCACCGGCGCCGTCCGCCAGCCCCGCGACGGCGAGCGCCGTGAGAAGTTCAACGCGCTCGTCCGCCTGGACACGGTCAACGGCATGGACCCGGAGCAGGCGCGGCAGCGCCCTGACTTCAATAAGCTCGTCCCGCTCTACCCGCAGGAGCGCCTGCGCCTGGAGACCGAGCCGAACATCCTGACCACCCGGATCATCGACATGGTGGCACCGATCGGCAAGGGCCAGCGTGGTCTCATCGTCTCCCCGCCCAAGGCGGGCAAGACGATGGTGCTTCAGGCGATCGCCAACGCGATCACCCACAACAACCCCGAGTGCCACCTGATGGTCGTCCTGGTGGACGAGCGTCCGGAAGAGGTCACCGACATGCAGCGGTCGGTGAAGGGCGAGGTCATCCACTCGACCTTCGACCGCCCGGCCGAGGACCACACCACGGTCGCGGAGCTCGCCATCGAGCGCGCCAAGCGCCTGGTGGAGCTGGGCCACGACGTGGTCGTGCTGCTCGACTCGATCACCCGTCTGGGCCGCGCCTACAACCTGGCGGCCCCGGCCTCCGGCCGCATCCTGTCCGGTGGTGTCGACTCCACCGCGCTCTACCCGCCGAAGCGCTTCTTCGGTGCCGCCCGCAACATCGAGAACGGCGGCTCGCTGACGATCCTCGCCACCGCGCTGGTCGAGACCGGCTCCAAGATGGACGAGGTCATCTTCGAGGAGTTCAAGGGCACGGGCAACCTGGAGCTCAAGCTCAACCGGCAGCTTGCCGACAAGCGGATCTTCCCCGCGGTGGACGTCGACGCGTCCGGCACCCGCAAGGAGGAGATCCTCATGGGCAAGGACGAGCTCCAGATCATCTGGAAGCTCCGCCGCGTGCTGCACGCCCTTGACATGCAGCAGGCTCTCGAGCTTCTCCTGGAGAAGATGAGGGAGACCAAGTCCAACGCGGAGTTCCTGCTCCAGGTGCAGAAGACGACCGTCAGCTCCGAGCGCGACTGACCGCTCACCGCACGTTGAACGCCCCGGCCCCTCAGGCCGGGGCGTTCGGCGTTTCCAAAGCGCTTGTCTGACCCGGGTCTTCGGGATATCCCTACTTCAGGACGCATTTTCGCGGACGACAGGGGGGCGCGTGACTGCCGAGACAATGGTGAGCACGCCCGTGGTCAGGACGCCGCTCCGGCGGCGCGTGCCCTTCGGGCCGAACGGTCCCCTCGGCATGTTCGTCGACCCGATGACCTGGCGGGCCGTTCCCTACCTGCTGGTGAGCCTGTTCCACGGCCTCGCCTGGTTCGCGTTCCTCGCCTCGGTGATCCCGCTCTCCCTGGCGCTGGTGATCGTGTGGATCGGGCTGCCGCTCCTCGCCCTGACCATGCTGGCCTGGCGGGGGGTGGCGATGCTGGAGCGCCGGTTCCTCCGGCTGGCCTTCGGCGTCGACATCCCCAGCCCCTACCGGCCATCGGAGGGCGACAACCTGTTCCTGCGCTGGAAGGACATGTTCGTCGACCCCGCCACCTGGAAGGATCTGCTCTACCTGCTGTTGCTGCTGCCGATCGGGATCGGGGAGTTCACGGTCTCGGCGGTCCTGTGGACGCTCGGGCTCGGCCTGACCGTGGCGCCACTGCCTCTGCTGCTGGTGGGGGAGCCGATGACCCCCATCGGCGAGCTGCCGATCGACAGCGGGCCGAAGGCGCTGCTGTGCATGCTGATCGGGATCGGGTTCCTGCTCGCGGCCCTGTACGCGACCCGGGGGATGGCCTGGCTGCACGGCCTGCTCGGCGCCGCCCTGCTGGGCACGGGGGAGAAGAACCGGCTGGCGGCCCGCGCCGCGCACCTGCGGGCCAGCCGGGCCCGCGGGGTGGACGCGGCCGAGGCCGAGCGGCGCCGGATCGAGCGTGACCTGCACGACGGCGCACAGCAGCGGCTGCTGTCGGTGGCCATGGACCTGGGCCGGGCCCAGGCCAAGCTGGACTCCGACCCGACCGCGGCCCGGGAGCTCCTCGACCAGGCGCACAGGGGCACCAAGGCCGCCATCGCCGAGCTGCGTGACCTCGCCAGGGGCATCCATCCGGCGATCCTCACCGACAGGGGGCTGAACGCCGCCCTGTCGTCGCTCGCCGCGCGCGCGCCCGTACGGGTGGATCTGGCGGTGGAGGTCTCGCACCGGCCCCCGCCGGCGGTGGAGAGCATCGCGTACTTCGTCGTGGCCGAGTGCCTGACCAACCTGGCCAAGCACTCCGAGGCCACCGAGGCGTCCATCCGGGTCAGCCGGCAGGAGCAGCGGGTGATCGTCGAGGTCTACGACAACGGGGTCGGCGCCGCGGTGCCGCGGCCCGGAGGCGGTCTCGCCGGGCTGGCCGACCGGGCGGCGACCATCGACGGCACCCTGAGCGTCGACAGCCCGCTCGGCGGCCCCACGATGATCAGGGCCGAGCTGCCCTGCGAATGGTGAGGGCCTGAACACATGCGGGTGGTGATCGCCGAAGACTCGGTGCTGTTGCGCGAGGGGCTGGCCAGGCTGCTGGCCGACGGGGGCATCGAGACCGTCGGGGTCGTGGGCGACGGCCCGGGGCTGGTGGCCGCGGTCGTCGAGCACGATCCGGACCTGGCGATCGTCGACGTCAGGATGCCGCCGACGCACACCGACGAGGGACTGCGCGCGGCTCTGGAGGCCAGGAGCCGGCGGCCGAGGCTGCCGATCCTCGTGCTGTCGCAGTACGTCGAGGAGCAGTACGCCACGGAGTTGATCGGCGGTGGCGCCGCGGCGGTCGGCTACCTGCTCAAGGAGCGGATAGCGGACGTGGCCGAGTTCCTCGACGCGGTGCGCCGGGTGGCCGCCGGGGGAACGGTCATCGATCCGGAGGTGATCGGGCAGCTGCTGGGCCGCCAGCGCAGGGGAGATCCCCTGGAGTCGCTGACCGCGAAGGAGCGAGAGGTGCTGGCCCTGATGGCGGAGGGCCGTTCCAACGCCGCGGTCGCCGGGCGCATGCTCGTCACCGAGGGCGCCGTGGAGAAACACATCTCCGGCATCTTCGGCAAGCTCGGCCTGGAGCCCGCCACCGACGACCATCGCCGGGTTCTCGCCGTGCTCGCGTATCTGGGCAGGTGAACGCCCGCAGCCCCGGTCTCTCCAGGGCGGGGAATGTCTTGTGGCCTGGGATGGTTGCAGGATCTGGCACACTGGTAGCCGAACCGCAGCGGTTCCGGTTCCCGCCCGCGCGCACCTCGGTGTGCCAGCGCGCAAGCCTCATCGGCGAGAGACAGTGGCGACCCGGCGACCGCGTTTTGGAGAGGAAAAGACGACATGAAGCCCGACATCCACCCGGAGTACGTCGCCACTCAGGTGACGTGCACCTGTGGTAACTCCTTCACCACCCGCAGCACCGCCAAGAACGGCGTGATCCACGCCGACGTGTGCTCCGCCTGCCACCCCTTCTACACGGGCAAGCAGAAGATCCTGGACACCGGCGGCCGGGTGGCGCGCTTCGAGAAGCGCTTCGGCAAGAAGTCCACGGGCCAGTAGCCCCCATCCCGACGCCGGCTCGGAACAACCCTCCCGCGAAAGGGGGGTGCCCGAGTCGGCGTTCGTGGTGATGAGGCAGGCTTAAAAGGGCTTTCAAGGAAGGACGCACGGTGAACCTCGACGAGCTGCTCAGTGAGTACGCCGAGCTGGAACTCAAGCTCGCCGACCCCTCCGTGCACGCCGACCAGAAGCAGGCGCGCACCTTCGGCAGGCGCTACGCCGAGCTGACCCCGATCATCAACACCTACCGCGAGCTCGAGGGCGTCCAGGCGGACCTCGGGACGGCGAGGGAGCTGGCATCGGAGGACGAGGCGTTCGCGGAGGAGGCCAAGGAGCTCGAAGCGCGGGTTCCCGAGCTGGAGGAGAAGCTCAGGCACCTGCTCGTCCCGCGTGATCCCAACGATGACAAGGACATCATCATGGAGATCAAGGCGGGCGAGGGCGGCGAGGAGTCCGCGCTGTTCGCCGGGGACCTCCTGCGGATGTATCTGCGGTTTGCCGAGCGGATCGGCTGGAAGACCGAGCTCATCGACGCCACCCACTCCGACCTCGGCGGTTACAAGGACGTCACGATCGCCCTGAAGGCCAGGGGCGACGAGGGCGTCTGGTCGAGGCTCAAGTTCGAGGGCGGTGTGCACCGCGTCCAGCGGGTGCCGGTCACCGAGTCCCAGGGGCGCATCCACACCAGCGCCGCCGGGGTGCTGGTCTACCCGGAGGCCGAGGACGTCGACGTCCAGATCGACCCGAACGACCTCCGCATCGACGTCTACCGCTCCAGCGGTCCCGGTGGTCAGAGTGTCAACACCACCGACTCGGCCGTGCGGATCACGCACCTCCCGACCGGGGTGGTCGCCTCCTGCCAGAACGAGAAGAGCCAGCTCCAGAACAAGGAGTCGGCCATGCGCATCCTGCGGGCCCGCCTGCAGGCGATCGCCGAGGAGGAGGCCAACGCCGCCGCCATGGCCGAGCGCAAGTCCCAGATCCGCACCGTCGACCGCTCCGAGCGCATCCGCACCTACAACTTTCCCGAGAACCGCATCTCCGATCACCGCGTCGGTTTCAAGGCGTACAACCTCGACCAGGTGCTCGACGGGGATCTCACGGCCGTCATCCAGTCCCTGCTCAACGCTGAGATGGCGGAGAAGCTCGCCAACCATTCATAGAACGCGCCCATGACCTTTCTGCTGGACGAGATCGCCCTCGCCACCGCCCGGCTCGCCGAGGCAGGTGTGCCGTCGCCGCGCACCGACGCCGAGGAGATCGCCGCATGTGTGCACGGTGTACGGCGCAGTGAGCTGCACACCGTGAAGGACTCCGACTTCGACGCCCTGTTCTGGGAGGGCGTCGCCCGCAGGGAGTCCCGCGAGCCGCTCCAGCACATCACCGGGCGGGCCTACTTCCGCTACCTGTCCCTGGAGGTCGGGCCGGGGGTGTTCGTGCCGCGCCCGGAGACCGAGATCGTGGTGGGCTGGGCGATCGACAGGCTGCGGGAGATGGACGTCGCCTCGCCCGTGGTCGTGGATCTCGGCACCGGGTCCGGTGCCATCGCGCTGTCCATCGCCCAGGAGGTCGCGCTGGCCACCGTGCACGCGGTCGAGGTCGACCCGGACGCCTACGGCTGGGCCAAGCGCAACATCATCGAGCACGGTCAGGGCCGCGTCCACCTGCACCCGGAGGATCTGGCCGACGCCCTCTCCGAGCTGGACCACCAGGTCGACCTGGTGGTCTCCAACCCGCCGTACATCCCGCCCGGCGCGATCCCCCGTGACCCCGAGGTCCGCGACTACGACCCGCACCGAGCGCTGTACGGGTCGGGCAGCGACGGCCTCGACGAGGTCAGGGCCGTCGAAAGGACCGCCAGGCGCCTGCTGCGCCCCGGTGGCTTCGTCGCCGTGGAACACGCCGATCAGCAGGGCACCCCGGTCTATCTGATCTTCTCTGAGGAGAACGGCTGGCGCGACGTCCGCAGCCGCCAGGACCTGACGCGCAGGGACCGCTTCGTCACCGCCCGCTTCGGCCAGGAATAGGATGCACGCCGTGAGCGAGGGGATCCTGGCCGTCGGTGACGTGCCGGTGGACGAGGAGGTACGCGAATGCGCGTAGCGAGCGATCCTGAGGAGGCACAGTGAGCCGACGTTTTGACTGCATCGATGCCGAGCAGCGCGCCGCGGGCCTGGTAGAGGCCGCGTCCGCCCTGCGGCGGGGGGAGCTCGTGGTGCTGCCTACCGACACCGTCTACGGTATCGGCGCAGACGCCTTCGCACCCGCCGCGGTCACCGCCCTGCTGGAGGCCAAGGGCCGCGGCCGTGACATGCCGGTGCCCGTGCTGGTCGGGACCGTCCGGGCGGCCAACGCCCTGGTGGAGAATCTCGGTCCGTACGGCCAGGATCTCGTCGACGCCTTCTGGCCGGGGCCGCTCACGTTGATCTGCCGCGCGAACCGGTCGCTCTCCTGGGACCTGGGGGACGCCAAGGGCACCGTCGCCATCCGGATGCCGCTGCACGCGGTCGCCCTCGACCTGCTCAAGGAGACCGGCCCGATGGCCGTCTCCAGCGCCAACCGCTCCGGTGCCCCCGCCGCGACCAGCGCCGCCGACGCGGAGAAGCAGCTCGGCGACTCGGTGTCGGTCTATCTCGACGCCGGGCCGTGTGAGAGCGACACCCCTTCGACGATCCTGGACCTGACCACCGCGGTGCCCAGGTTGCTGCGGCGCGGGGCGGTCGCGGTGGAGAGACTGCGCGGCGTGATCGGCTACGTCGCCACCGACGCTGGTCCCGAGCCTGACGGTGGCACAGAGTCCGGTGGGTGAACGTGGACCCGAGCGTTCCCGTCCTTCTCGTCAAGATCGGGCACTACCCGCTTCACCACGGTGCGGTCGGCGTCGTGCGGACGCTGGGACGGCTCGGGGTCGCTGTTCACGTCATCGCCGAGGGTCGCCTGACCGCGGCGGCGCTCTCCCGTTACCGGGCCGGCCAGATCGTCTGGCCGACCACTGGGGCCGAGCCCGCTGAGCATCTTGTGCGGGGGCTGCGGGAGATCGCCGCGTCGCTGCCGGGAAGGGCGGTGGCCGTGGCGACGGACGACGAGGCGGCGATCCTGCTCGCCGAGCACGCGGAGATCCTGTCCGAGCACCTCCTGCTACCGCCGGTCCCGCGTGACCTGCCGCGCCTGCTGGCCAGCAAGCACGAAATGTTCCGGCTGTGCCGGCGCCACGGCATACCGGTTCCGGAGTCACGGCTGATCACCTCGCTCGACCAGATCGACGAGATCGCCGGGGAGCTCACCTTTCCCGTCGTGCTCAAGAACTCCGAACCGTGGCTCCGGCTGGCCGCGCCGGCGGTCAGCCGTTCCACGGTGGTGGAGACGCCGGTGGAGCTGCGCGAGCTGGCCGCGACGTGGCCGGCCACGCCGTACACGCTCGTCCAGGAGTACCTGCCGCGCTCGGAGTCGACGGACTGGATCGCCCACGTCTGCTGTGACGCGCAGGGGAACGCGGTGGTCACCTTCACCGGGGTGAAGGTACGGTCGTGGCCGCCGCACGTGGGGGTGACGACGTACGCCTACTCGGTGGCGAACCCGGAGCTGGTGAGCCTGACCACCAGGCTCTGCAAGGAGACCGGCTACGCGGGCGTCGCCGATCTCGACTGGCGGCTCGACCACCGTGACGGAAAGTACAAGCTTCTTGATTTCAACCCTCGGGTGGGAGCGCAGTTCCGGCTTTTCGAAACCGACGCGGGGATCGACGTGATCCGGGCCCATTACCTGACGCTGACCGGCCAGGCGGTCCCGCCGGGAACGCAGGTGGAAGGGCGCAGGATCATCGTCGAGAACCTGGACGTTCCTGCCCGGGTCGCCTATCGACGCGCGACGCGCGCCTACCAGATCCCCGAGGGGGGTGGGAGGGAGTTCGCCTGGCTCGCCGCCGACGATCCTCTCCCGGGACTGGCCACGGCCGTCCGCAGCGCCCGTCCGATCGCGCGGCGGGTGATCGCGCGGCTCTCCGGCCGGAAACCGTCATTCATGTGAAGAAAATAATCACCTGTTGCTGATAGGAATCCTGGTCCGTATGTGACCCTGATGGCCCTGTCATCCGTCATCTACCGGGTGTTCGGCGCGGTGAGAGGACGACAGCGGAATGGTTACCCGACCGAGTGGGCCGCCGCGGGCGGCCGTCGTCCATCTGATCAGGCGGAACGCGTTCTTCGTCGGTGCCCTGGTGGCCGGGACGGTGGTCCGCGCGGGCATCACGGTGACCCAGCTTCCCGTGCTGGCCAAGAACGACAGTTACGCCTATATCGCGCTGGCCCTGCGGCCCCAGCCGCATGTGGTGCGGCCCAGCGGTTACCCGCTGTTCCTCTGGCTGCTCAAGCCGTTTCACAGCTTCACGCTGGTGGTCACGGTCCAGCACCTGCTGGCCCTCGTCTCGGTCACCGGTGTCTACGCGCTGCTGCGGCGGAGAACCTCGCTCCCCGGCTGGGGGGCGACACTTGTCGTCCTTCCCGTGATGTTCGGCGCGTGGCAGCTCAAGATGGAGAGCGCCATCATGAGCGAGGCGCTTTTCGTTCCGCTGACCATCGGGGCCGTGGTGGTGGTGCTCTGGTGGCGCTCGCCCCCCGCCTGGGCCGTCGCGCTCTCGGGGGTGCTCCTCGCCCTCGCCACGCTGGCCCGCGCGGCAGGGTTGCCGCTGATCCTGCTGGTGGTGGGATACCTGGTCGTCCGGCGCGTCGGCCCGCGCCCGGTCATCGCCTTCACGGTCGCGGCCGTCCTGCCGCTGGCCGGCTACGGGCTGTGGTTCCGGGCGTGGCACGGCAGCGTCGCGTTCACCCGGAGCAACGGGATCTTCCTCTACGGGAGGGTCATGGACTTCGCGGACTGCGAGAGGATGGCCCCTCCGATTCCCGAGCGGGGACTCTGCACGCAGGCACCGCCGGGAACCCGCCCGAAGTCGGACACCTACATCTGGTATCCGGGCACCCCCCTGCAGAGCATGGGCGTCGACGTCTTCAGCGAGGACGTCAACAACCTGGCGTCGAGCTTCTCCTGGCGGGCGATTCGTGAGCAGCCCCTCGACTTCGCCGCGACGGTCGCCAGGGACACCGGCGCCTTCTTCGCCGAGCCCTGGATACCGATGCCGCCGACGGCCGAGGAACTGGGGTACGACTCCGGGGTCAACGCGACCTACGTGCCGGGAGCCGATCCGGTGCGGGACGTTCGCGCGTACGAGGGAGGGGATCTCCTGGTCGCCACGGCCCTGGGCCACGACGCGGTGGAGCCGCCCGCGCCCAGGGCGGCGGGTCTTTTGAAGGTGGAGGGATACGCGACGGGCCTGCTCCTCGGCGTGCTGCTGATGGCGGGCGCGGCCGGAGCGGTCAGGTGGAGGCGGCCCGAGATCGCCCTCCCCTGGGCCTTCGCGGTGGCGCTGCTGCTGATACCCGCGGCGACCTCGGTGTTCGATCGGCGCTACGCCCTTCCGGCCATCCCGCAGGCGCTGCTGGCCGTGGCCCTCCTCTGGAGGCGGGAGAAGGATCCGGAGCGGTCGCGTATTCCCAGGTGACAGGCCAGAAAACCAAGCTTGATGTGATTTTTGTTGTTTTTGGTGGACAGGTAAACGCATGATGCGGATCGCACGTCCTTCTTGTGCTTGTCCAGCAAGAAGGTGAGAGCGTATGAGTGCGACGTCGACCGAGCGCAGAGCGGAGCGCCCTCCGGCTGCCCCGCTCGTTCCGGGGAACGGGCGGAAGCGGTCGATCACCCGCGTGCTCGTCGCGGGTGACCTCTGCTGTGCCCTGGTGGCCTATGCCGTGGTGCTGGGAGCCAGATGGTGGTGGGGCGGCTACGTCCCCTGGTTCGAGATGGTGTTCTCGGCGGGGCTGGTGATCGCCTGGCCGGTGGCGATGTCGTTCGTGGGGGCGTACCGAGGGCGGGTCCAGGCGGGTGGCCTGGAGGAGGTCCGCCTGGTGTTCAACGGTGGCCTGGGGCTGGCCGCGGTCGTCGCGATCGGTGCCTACATCACCAAGCTCATGATCGCCAGGAGCATCGTCATCGCCATGCTGCCCATGGCGATCCTGCTCACCCTCGCCTTCCGCCGCGCCCTGCGCCGGCACCTGCACAGGATGGACCCCCACGAGGCGGTCACGCGGGTCGTCGCGGTCGGGCACCAGGTGGCGGTGATGGACCTGGTGATGCAACTGCGTCATCAGCCCGGGTACGGCATGAGCGTGGTCGCCGCCTGCCTGCCCGAGGGGGCGGAGCTCGGATGCGTCCCCGACGTCGACGGGGTTCCGATCCTCGGCGACTTCACCAACGTGGCCGAGGTGGTGGCCAGGACGTCGGCGAACGCGGTGGCGGTCCTGGCCTGTCCTGAGCTGGATGGCGTGGCTCTGCGCAGGCTGGCCTGGAGCCTGGAGGTCACCGACACCGATCTGTTCGTCGCCCCGTCCCTGATGGACGTCGCCGGACCGCGGGTCAGCGTCCGCCCGGTCGCCGGCATGACACTGCTCCACGTGGACCACCCCTCTTTCGGAGGGATCAACCAGATCGTGAAGAACGTGTTCGACAGGGTGGTGGCCGCCGGGGTGCTGGCCGTTCTCGCGATCCCGATGTTGGCGATCTTCGTCGCGGTCCGGGCCACGAGCGACGGGCCGGCGCTGTTCAGGCAGACCCGGGTGGGGAAGGGCGGGCGCGAGTTCCAGATCCTCAAGTTCCGGACGATGGTGACCGGCGCCGACCGGCTGGGCGGCCTCGACATCGAGGCGGCGCTGCTCAAGATGCGGGACGACCCGCGCGTCACCCGGGTGGGAACGTTCCTGCGCCGGTACTCCCTCGACGAGTTCCCGCAGCTCGTCAACGTGGTCCGCGGGGAGATGTCGCTGGTCGGGCCACGCCCGCTGGTGCCCGCGGAGTTCGCCCTGTACGGCGCGGACATCCACCGCAGGCTGGTGGTCCGGCCGGGGATGACCGGCCTGTGGCAGGTCAGCGGACGCTCGGACCTCTCCTGGGAGGAGCGGATGCGGATGGATCTCCGCTACGTCGAGAACTGGTCACTGATCCTGGACCTGCAGCTGCTCTGGAAGACCTGGGGGGCCGTCGCGCGTGCCCGGGGAGCCTACTGACACCAACGGGCACTCAACGGATCTCGTCGACGGCGTTGGCACTGTCGCTCTCCCGGATGTAGTCGTCGACGCGGTCGTCCTGGATCGCCTGGCTGAGGGCCCGCACCTTCCGTGTGTCCAGGTACACGACGCTCTGCGAGCCCTCCATGCCGCTGCCCCGCACCGGCATGGTGGTGTACTGGAACCCGTCGGCGCCGGCCAGATCGAACAGCCGCGACCTGATGATCCCCGGGGTGACCCCCGAGTCGACGCTGATCGCCTTGGTCAGGGCGCGCAGCAGGTTGTTGACCTTCACGGGGTTGGCGAGGGTCTCGGCGCTGAGCACCTTGCCGGCGATGGAGTGCAGCAGCGCCTGCTGACGCTTGATCCGGTCGAGGTCCCCGCCGGGGAGGTTGACGCGCTGGCGGACGAACTGCAGGGCCTTCTCGCCGTCGAGGTGCTGGCGGCCGGCCTTCCAGGTGACGCCGCTGAGCGGGTCCCGGACGGTCTCCGTCACCTCGACGTCGACCCCGCCGATCGCGTCGGTGGCCGCGGAGAACCCCTGGAAGTCGATCGCGGCGTAGTGGTCGACGCGGACACCGGTGAGCTTCTCGACCGTCTTGATCAGCAGGGCGGGGCCGCCCCAGGAGAAGGCGGCATTGATCTTGGCTCTGCCCTTCCCGGGAATGGCGACCCACGAGTCCCGCGGGATCGAGATCACGCTGATCCGGTTCCCGGCGTCGGCGAGGTGGATCAGCATGATCGTGTCGGTGCGCTGCTCGCCGGGGCGCCACAGCCGGGTCCTCGCGTCCTTGCCGGTGGTCGTCCTCTCCGAACGCGTGTCGGTCCCGACGAGCAGCCAGTTCTCACCCACCCCCAGCTCGGCGGGGGGCCGATCGGCCTCAGCGGTGGGGATGGCGTCGGGAATGCGCACGATGTCGCTGTCGAGGCTGCTCTGGAAGACGTAGAGCGTTCCAGCGGTACAGGCACCCATCAGGATTCCGGCGGTTCCGGTGATCAGCAGGAGGCGGAGGGCGCGATGCATCGGGGGTGCCCCTATCGAGTCAGACATACCAAAAGAAGTGCCATGCAACCTGCGATACCTTATGTCGCGCTGGTGGCAGTTAGCACGGTCAACTCGTTCATCACTCGCGTCACGGAGGTCTTGGTGGGGCTTGACGCCGTGAAGCGGCCCGCGCCCGGCGGCACCCGCCCCGGGCAGGTGGTGCGGGTGCTCCATGTGACCGAGTGCTGGGGCAGCGGGGTGGCCAGCGCCGTCCACACCTACGTCGAGGCCACACCGGACCACGAGCACTGGCTGCTGATGGCGCACGACGCGGCCGACCCCCTGCTGGGCGAGGATCGCCTGCTCAAGGGGGTCAGGGTCTTCTCCGACGGGCACCTGGCGAGGATCCGCGACGTGGCCGCCGCCTACCGGGAGATCCGTCCCGACATCGTGCACGCCCACTCCTCCTACGCGGGCTTCTACGTCCGCTCCTGCCCGCCGGTTCCCACCGGGCGGATCGTCTACAGCCCGCACTGCTACGCCTTCGAGCGGACCGATGTCGCGCTTCCCGTCCGGTACGGCTTCCGCCTGGCCGAGACGCTGCTCGCCTCGCGTACCGGCGTCGTGGCGGCGGTGAGCCCGAGGGAGGCCGAGCTCGCGGCCCGGCTCCGCGGCGGCCAGCGCGTGGTCTACGTCCCCAACGTCGTCCCCGAGACCCCGGCGGCGGTGGAACCGCGGGAGCCCGGGGACCGGCCGGGCCTTGTCGCGGTCTCGGTCGGCCGCGTCTGCGCGCAGAAGGACCCCGCCTTCTTCGCCGCCGCCGCCCGCGCGAGCGACGAGTCCATCAGGTGGGTCTGGATCGGCGACGGAGACCCCGCCCTGCGCCGTGTCCTTCAGGACGCCGGGGTCGTCGTGACGGGCTGGCTCGCCCGCGAGGAGGCGCTGGCCCTGCTCGGCACCGCGGACGTCTACGTCCACACGGCGAGCTGGGAGGGCGCCCCGATCTCCGTGCTGGAGGCGGTCGGAGCCGGCCTGCCCGTGGTGGCGAGGGACATCCCGGCGCTGCGCAGCCTGGGCGTACCCGACCTGGTGACGACACCGGCCGGGTGCGCGCGGGCGGTGGCCGACCTCGGGGACCGCCCGCGGCGCGAGGAGGCGGTACGGCGGCTCGCCGGCGCGCTGGCGGGGCAGCACACCTCCGGGCTCCAGGCGGACCGGCTCGCCCACGCCTACACGCTCGTCACGGGGGCGGCGTGAGGGTCGGGGTGAGCGGTAAGGTGCTACGCCGGAACGTGGGAGGAAACACCTCCTACACGCGGACCCTCTACACCGCGCTGGCACCTTTCGGGATCGAGTGCGAGGCCCTCGTCCCGCCGGGCGACGGGTTCGGAGGAGCGGTCAGGCAGCTCGCCTACGCCGCCGCCGACGGCCTGCTGTGGCCGGCCCGCCCGGGAGGGGCCGACCTGCTGCACTTCCCGGCCGACACCGGGGCGCTGATCGGCTCCCGGGTACCGATCGCGGCCACGGTGCACGGCGTCGAGGACGCTCCCGTCCCCGGGCTGGCCCGCGCGCTCTGGAAGCGCACCTGGCTGGCCAGGGTCGGCAGGCTCACCGAGGTCGCCGGCGCGGTCATCACCGTCTCGCGCCATTCGGCCGGCGAGATCGGCAGGGTCTTCCGCGTCCCCGCGGCCCGCGTCCACGTGATCCCGCACGGGCTGGACGCCGGTCGTTTCCACCCCCGGGAGGCCGGCGACGACGCCCTCCTCGAACCCCTGCGGCTGCCCGGCAGGTTCGTGCTGTACCTGGGGAACCTGGACCCCCGCAAGAACGTCACGGCCCTGGTCGAGGCGACCGCGCGCCTGGGCGTCCCCCTGGTGGTCGCCGGAGGCGGGTTCCTCGGGTCGGGCCAGGTCGAGCGGGCACTGGCCGGGGCGCCGCACGCCCGTTACCTCGGCCAGGTACCGCACGAGTTGGTGGCGCCCCTGATGAGGGCGGCCACGGTGTTCGCCTTCCCCTCAGGTCACGAGGGTTTCGGGATGCCGGTGCTGGAGGCCATGGCCTGCGGCACCCCGGTGGTGACCTCCGACCGGGCGGCGCTGCCCGAGGTCGCGGGTGACGCCGCCGTACTCGTATCCGATCTTGACGCGCGCGGCATCGCGGCGGGTCTGGAGACCGTCCTGTCCGACGACCGCGCCGCGGCGGATTTGCGGGCCCGGGGGATCGTCCGGGCCGCTCTGTTCTCCTGGGAGGAGTCCGCGCGGCGCCACGCCGAGGTGTTCACGGCCCTGGTCGAGAGCGGAGGTACCCGGGCGTGAGCACCTCGCGGTTGCCGCTGCGCGAGGGCGCCTGGTGGCTCCACCCGGCCTGGACGGCGATGCTCGCCACCATCCCCGGGCTGCTGGCCGTCTGGCTGATCGGGGACGACAGCTTCCGGGAGTGGTGGCGGACGCCGAAGATCTTCGACGACGGCAAGGTGCTCACCGTCGTGGTGTTCATCGGCGTCTTCGTCGTGGGCTGCATGCTGCCGTCGCTGTCCAGGCCGGTTCGGGCCACCGACATACCGGTCAACGCGCGCCAGCGCCGGGTCCTGCTCCTGGCCGGCCGGGTGGCAGCCGCGCTCACCGTGGTGGGATACGCGGCCTGGCTGGCCTCGGCGGTCTCGAGCGGGCTCAGCCTCGCCGACCTCGTGAAGGTCTTCTCGCTGAGCCCGGGCTCCGCGGACGCGGTCAAGGACGAACTCGCCACCATCGGCGGGGTGACCACGCTGACCCAGCTGGGACCGCTGGCCATGGTCTGCCTGCTGCTTGAGCGGAGGCTCGGCGGTGGCTCGCACACCGCGATGTTCGTGATGCTCACCGGGTTGACGCTGGCGCGGGTGGTGCTCAACTCCGAGCGGCTCGCCCTGATGGAGATCGCGCTCCCGGTCCTCGCGCTGATCTCGACGCTGCGGCCCGGCGACGGGCGGCGCCACCACCGCTGGCTGTGGGCAGGGCTGCCGCTGCTCGCCCCGTTCGCCCTGGTGACGCTCTTCGGCACCTTCGAGTACGTGCGCAGCTGGTCCCACTACTCCGCGATCGTCCAGATCGACTACTCCGAGTTCGTGCTGCGCAGGCTGACCGGCTACTACGCCACGGCGTACAACAACTCCGCCATCGTGGTCGACCGCATCGGCCCCGGCCTCGTCTGGCCGTACTACACGGTGGGGTTCCTGTGGAACTTCCCCGGCCTGTCGGTGCTGCTGACCCCGGAGTCCGTGCTGGGTTTCCACCCCGCCCGGGTCTGGCCCGGCCTGCTGTGGCAGTTCGGCAACCCCGAGTACAACAACACGGGCGGCATGCTCGCCCCCCTCGCCGACTACGGGCTGGCGGGCGGCATGCTCTTCTGGGCCGGGACGGGGCTGGCGGTCGGCCTCTGCTACCGCTGGATGCGCTCGGGGGAGATCCGGGGCCTGATCCTCTACCCGCTGCTGTACGTGGGCCTGGTCGACCTGGCCAGATACTTCTACTGGGGTGAGGGCCGGGCCTTTCCCACGCTGCTCGGCGCCGTCGTGCTGGCCATGTTGCTGCACCGCCGCCGGGACCCCGGGGAGGAGAGGTGACCGCGGCGCGCCGGGGGCTGTGGACCCTCGCCGACCATGTGATCTGCAGCGGGAGCAACTTCGCCCTCATGATCCTGGTCGCCGGCAACGTCCCGGTCGTCACCCTGGGAGAGTTCGCGCTCCTCTACGGCTTCTACGTGGTGGTCGTGGAGCTGTCGCGGGCGGCGGTCAGCGAGCCGCTCCTGGTCAGGCGGCCCGAGGGAGACGCCGCGGTGCGCCGGGCGCTGGCGGACAGCTCAGGCTCCGCGGCCGTGTTCGGTGCCCTCGCCGGGGTGCTGCTGCTCGCCCTGTCCCCCTTCCTGATCGGCGCGCACTGGCGCTCGGCCGTGGTGCTCGCCGTGCTGCTGCCGGCGCTGCTGATCTGGGACGCGCTCAGGCTGGCGTTCATCGCGATCGGATGGCAGCGTCGCGCGGTGCTGGTGGACGCGGTGGGCGGGGTGGTTCAGGTCTCGGCGGCGTTCGCCGCGCTCACCGTGGAGGTGAGCCTGAGCTGGCTGGTCGCCGGCTGGGGGTTCGGCGGCCTGGTCGCCGCGTGTCTGGCGGCCGCCCAGGCCAGGACGCTGCCCCGGCTCGGAGCGCCGCGCCGCTGGTTGAGGGAGTACGGCACGCTGGTCCGGCCCTACTTCGTGGAGACCGGGGCGCTCTCCCTGGCGGGCTATGCCGTACTGATCGTCCTCGGGCACATCGCGGGGCCGGCGGCGGTGGGGGCCTGGCGGGCCGCGCTGACCCTGTTCGGCCCGGCGAACGTGGTGATGGCGGCCGGTCGGGTCGCGGCCGTCAGCGAGCTTTCCCGGCTCAGGACCGCGGGCCCCGGCCGGATGCTCCGCTCGGCGGCCGTGGTCGGGCTGCTGTGCGGGGTCGTGGGCGCCGTGGCCGGTGCCATCGCCGCCTTCCTGCCGGACTCCGTCGGCCATGCCCTGCTCGGCGAGTCCTGGGCGGACGTGGGGCCGCTCGTCCCCGCCTTCACCGCCCTGCTCGTGATCGAGGGGATCGGTCTCGGACCCTACGGTGTGCTGCGCGCGATGGAACGGGTCCGGACGCTGTTCGTCCTGAGGGTTTCCGTGGCGGCGGGACGCGTGCTCGCGGTCAGCGCGGGGGCGGCACTGGCCGGCGCCGCCGGCGCGGCCACGGCGAGCTCGCTGATCGAGGCCACCGGGTTCCTGGTCGCCATGGCTCTTCTCGCGGCGGTCCTCACCACCGCGCCTTTCCGAACGTCGCATGTGACCCCCCAACAGTCGAGAGAGCACCCGTGAACGCCAGAGAGCTGATCGCCGGAGCCCGCAGGAACCTGCTGCTCGTCATCCTGCTCGCCGTCCTCGGCACGGGGACCGGACTCGGGATCGGCCTGCTGCAGCCGAAGGAGTACAGGACCACGACGACACTGTTCGTCTCCATCGCGCAGGGCGGCCAGTCCAGCATCGACCAGAGGTACCAGGGCACCCTGTTCACCCAGGAGAGGGTGCGCTCCTACGCCGCGCTGGTCACCACCCCGGTGGTGACCAGGTCGGTGGTCAGGACCCTCGGGCTGTCACTGAAGCCCGAGGAACTGGCACAGAGGCTGGAGGTGGACGTCCCGGTCGACACCGTCCTGCTCAACATCACCGCCAGGTACGGCGACGCCGAAGCCGTGGCGAGGATCGCCAACGCGGTGACCGCCCGGCTCGTCGCGGTGGTCGCGGACCTGGAGACACCCGATCTGGACCAGGGCTCGGCGATCCGCGTCAAGGTGGTCAGGGACGCGGCGGTGCCGGAGCGGCCGAGCAGCCCCAGGATCGTCCTGGACGTGGTGCTTGGATTCGCGCTGGGACTCGTCGGGGGCGTCGGCGCGGGCGCCCTGCGCGAGGCGCTCGACACCCGGATCCACAGCGAGGCCGATCTCGCGAGGCTGAGCGACCAGCCCCTGCTGGCCATGGTTCCCAAGGATCCCGACGCCCAGGCCGCCCCGCTCGTCGGCGATCGTTTCAGCTCACGCGCCGAGGCGTACCGCAAGCTGCGCACCACCCTGCGCTTCGTCGGCGTCGACCAGCCCGCCAAGGTCTTCCTGATCACCAGCCCGCTCCCCGGCGACGGGAAGTCGACGACCGCGGTCAACCTGGCGGCGGCCCTGGCGGCCGAGGGTGCCCAGGTGGCCCTGGTCGAGGTCGACCTGCGCAGGCCGAAACTCGCCGACATGCTCGGGCTCGTCGGCGAGGCGGGTCTGACCAGCGTCCTGACCGGGAGGGCCGAGCTGGCCGATGTCGCCCAGTCGACGGCGGGACCGCACCGGATCACCGTGCTCACCAGCGGCCCGCTGCCGCCCAACCCCAGCGAGCTGCTGGGCACCCAGCGCATGCGGGACCTGCTGCGGCGGCTCGCCCAGGGCTTCGACTACGTCATCCTGGACGCCCCGCCGCTGCTGCCGGTCACCGACGCGGCGGTGCTCGCGCCGGAGGCGGACGGGACCATCCTGGTGACGCGGGCCAAGAAGACCAGGCGCGACGATCTGCGTGAGGCACTGACGGCGCTGGAGGGGGCCAGGGGCCGCGTCGTGGGGCTGGTCTTCAACTGCGGGACGGCCACCAGGTCCGACCGGTACGGCCCGTACGTGCGCGACACCGCCAAGCCCCAGCTGGGCGACACCTTCCAGGATCGGGAGCAGCCTGCCGTGGTGCGGCGGCCGAGGAGAGGAGACCCGCCGCTCAGCGGGGACCGAGCAGTTCCCCCAGGGCGCGGCTGAGCGAGTCGCCGATCACCCGGGAGCACTCCTCGTACTCCCTCGGCGGCCCACCGTACGGATCGGCGATCTCGACCGATGGATGGCGGCCAGGGGTACCCCGGCGCCTGGCGGCGGTCCTGACCACGGCGTGCGCACGCCCGACGGTGTCGGAGCGGTGGCGGATTTTCCGGCCCGCCGACAGATGGGCGAACTCGCGGAGGGTGAAGGTCCGGTGGATCGCGGTCGGATCCATCGTCACCGCCGTGCCGCGTTGCCCCGTCTCCATGGTGAGGATGAGATCGGCGTCGCCGACCAGGGCGCCGTCCAGCGGTCGCGAGAGGTGCTCGGAGCCGTCCAGGCCGAGGTTTCTCAGCGTGTCGAGCGCGTACGGAGCCATGGGGTGCCCCGCTCTGGCGTGGGTGCCCGCGCTCGACACGAGGATCGGGCAGGAGGAGAACCGGAGCATCGCCTTGGCTATCGCCTCGGCCATCGGAGAGCGGACGATGTTCGCCGTACAGACGATCAGAATCCGGAAGTCCTCTCTCACCTCGTCTATTTTAGCGGTGAGCCTGGAGATCGATACCGAAGCGGTCCTTGAGAATGCCTCGAATGTTGGGGTAGGTCTTGTTCATCCGATGCGCCAGCACCCGGCCGTGCAACCCCGCGGATCTCGTCTCGTCGAAGGGCTCGATGCGCGGCATCGCGAACAGACCCGCGTGCTCGGTGTGCCAGAGGGCGCAGGCGTAGCCGAACCCCGCCTCCGCGACCGCCTCCACCTCGCGGGCGCCGTGCTGCCCGTACGGGTAGCAGAAGCCGCCGACCTCCTCACCGGTCAGGTCCTCCAGCATCGTCCTGCTCGTCACGAGTTCCTCGGCCAGCCGCCGGTCGCCGTCCACGGTCGGCAGCCGGGGATGGGTCAGCGAGTGCGAGCCGATCTCCATGCCCGCGGCGGCCACCTCGCGAAGCTGCTCGCGGGTCATCACGTCCCGGGGGACTCCGGGATCCCAGGAACTGTCGCCGCCCACGTGGCCCGCGACGACGAACACCGTGGCGGTGAAGCCGTACTCCGCCAGGGTGGGCACGACGGTCGTGGCGAAGTCGGCGTAGCCGTCGTCGAAGGTGAGCCCGACCAGTCCGGCGGCCTGGCCCCTGGCCTCGGCGGCGCGCAGCTCACGCATCGTGACCCCGCGCAGCCCGCGGTCGCGCAGCCAGCGCATGTGGCGCTGGAAGCTGGCCGGAGAGACCGTGATCCGGAGCGGGTCCCGACTGAATTCGGCCACGGAATGATAAACCCATACCATCGGCGATTTGTTCACGTGAATCATCCCGGGAGGCTCCAATCGCATCTCTTTGCGCTGGCCTACCATATCGGCGTGAATTCCACTCCACGGGTCGCTCTGGTCGTCACGACGATCGGTCGGCCCGAGACCCTCGACCGCCTGCTCCGCTCGGTGCTTGAGCAGAGCCTCCCGGCCACCGAGATGATCGTCGTCGACCAGAGCGGCGGAACGGGGACCGCGGAGGTCGTCGAGCGCTGGCGGGAACGGCTGCCGGTCCGGCGGGTGACCACGCCGCGAGGGCTGTCCGCGGGGCGCAACGCCGGGGTGGCGGCGCTCGGGGACTACGACATCGTGGGCTTCCCCGACGACGACACCTGGTACGCCCCCGACACCCTGGCCAGGGTGTGCGAGGCGATCGGCGGGCACGGGGTCGTCTCCGGCATGCTGCTCGACGCGGCGGGGCAGCCGACCCAGCTGGCCTTCGGCGCCGAGCCGGCCGTCCTCGACGGCGCCACCGTGTGGTCCCAGGCCATCGAGGCGACCTGTTTCTACACGGCGGGCTTCATGGGTGCGGTGGGTTCCTTCGACGAGGGGCTCGGAGCGGGCTGCCCGACGCCCTGGCAGTCGGGGGAGGGCACCGATCTGCTCCTGCGCGGGCTGCGGGACGGCTGGTCGATCGCCTACCACCCGCGCGTCATCGTCTACGAGGACAACCCCTTCGTTCCCGCGGCCGGTACCAGAGAGTTCCGCCGCAGGGCACGCCACGTCGCGCGGGGGACGGGCAGGGTGTACCGCAGGCACCACGGCTGGGGGGCCCGGCTCAGGGTGCTGGCCAGACCGCTCGGCGGCGCGCTGCTGAGCGTCGCCCGCGCACGTTGGGCGGACGCGGGCTGGCACCTGCAGCGCCTGATCGGACGGTTGGAGGGCATCACGGGGATCCTGCTTCCCGTCCGGCGTCACGTCCACTCCAGGACGTGATCTCCTGAGGGTTCCCGTGCCCGGCGCCGCGCGGTCCATGTCCATGATCCATGCCATCTGATTATCACCGTGACGCGGGGCGCTCTCCCCGGTACCTTGAAGTGGGCCGACACTTCTGGGAGACGTCCATGGGCAAGTTCGAAGGAATGGACCCCAAGCTGGTCCGCGATCTGTTGTCCGAGGTGCGGCGGGCGGCCGATCAGATGCGGAACGTCGAGGGCAAGGTCACCCAGCTGATGAGCGGGGCCGGCCTGTCCTCGCAGTCGACCCACAGACCCGTCCAGATCGCCGACGCGTGCGACGTGATGGTCCGTGACGTCTCCGCTCGCGTGGCGTTGCTGGAGAAGAGGATCAACCAGAACGCGACGGCACCTCCCGCCGAGCCCAAGACCGGGGACACGAAGCCTGACAGCGGCGCGGCGGGCGATGACGCGAAGCCCGAGACCCCGAAGGCCGACGGCCTCAAACCGGCGGTCGGAGCGGACGACAAGCCCCGCGTCGGTGACCAGTCGGCCGGGAGCACCCAGCGTGACGATCCGAAGGACTCCCCCAAGCCGGAGCCTCCGAAGGGCGACGAGACCAAGCCCGAGACGGGCTCGAAGGGTGACGAGGGCAAGCCGGAGGCGGGCTCGAAGGGTGACGAGACCTCCCCGAGGGACGGTTCGAAGGAGACGCCGAAGCCGGAGGCGTCCGGGGCCGACGACCGGAAGCCGGACACGGGTTCGAAGGGTGACGAGACCTCTCCGCGCGAGGGAGACTCCCCCAAGGAGAACGTCAAGCCGGTTGACACCGCACCGCGCGAGACCCCGAAGCCGGATGCCACGCCCACGCCGGAGGCGCCCAGGGCTGAGGACCCGCCGCGTGAGGCTCCGAAGCCGGATCCCGTACCGGAGGCGCCCAGGGCTGAGGACACGCCGCGTGAGGCTCCGAAGCCGGATCCCATGCCGGAGGCGCCCAGGGCTGAGGACTCGCGGCCGGAGACGCCGAGGGTCGAGGATTTGAAACCCGCGGTTCCCGGGCCCGGCGAGGGGCCTCAGGACGGGGGACGGCCGGTTGACGACGTGCCACGCCAGACGCCCGAGGCCCCCGGCCCGGATGCCACCCCCGTGCCGGAGATGCCCAGAGCCGATGACACGCAGCCGGAGATCGTCAATGTGAACGACACGATGCCTGGCGGGGAGGATTCCGACGCCAAGGGTGACTCCGGCTCCAAGGGTGACGAGACGACACCGCGGGGGGACGGCTCCGTGGGTGGCGCGCCGGTCAACGATCCCGACGCCAAGGGCGACTCCGGCTCCAAGGGTGACGAGCGCTCGCCCAGGCAGGAGGGCGGCACGTCCGGCAACGACATCCTCGACAGTTACCGGAAGGACCATCCCGACGACATCGACCAGAGCGGCGATCAGCGGGCGAAGGTCGTGGAGGTCGACGGTGTGAAGGTGCTCCAGATCCCGCTCGACTCGCCCACGGCGGCCGAGGTCGACGAGTTGCTGAAGAACATCGAGGACATTCCGCCGCTGGAGATGCCTACGGTCGACAACGTCTCCGCCACGGCGGGGCAGCCGGGCTGGGTCGAGCCGCACGGCCCGCTCGATTCGGCCAAGCCTGACTATCCGCTCCTCGACACCGCGGGACCCACCACCGACCAGACCGTCCAGCCGCCGGGCACGGGGGGCGACGCCACCCCCGAGCCCGCCGGTACGACCTCCGGTGAGGCGGCTGTTCAGCCGCAGGCCACGACCTCCGCCGTACCCGCCGTCCAGACGGCGGGTACGGCCTCCGGCGAGGCGGCCTCGCAGCCCGCCGTGGTGCCGCGGGGAGACGCCGGCACGCCGTCCATCGGCGACGCGGTCTTCAGCGAGGCGCGAGGGGCGGAGGATGCCGCAGGGGGCTCGGGACAGTCGGCGGGGACGGCTCCCGGGGGGGTGGCCGCCGCACCGGACGGTTCGGTCGCCCGGTGGGCCGGCGACGGCGACGACGTCGTCACCGCGGAGGCGAGCCCTCTCGATCTGGACGCCCTCAGGACGCTCGCCGACAACGCCCGGGAGATCGAGCCGCTGGAGATGCCCGGCGTGCGGGTGCCGGAAGGGGAGACCTGGGGCGAGGGGGCCTGGGCGCCCATGGACATCGGGCCCGACGGACCGGCGGGCGACGTGGAGCCGGGGAATCCGCTGCGGCCGATCCCGCCTCCGGGAGGCGGGCAGTGAGCGGGGGCGGGGACCATGTCGGCGAGCCCGGCTCCCGAGCCGGTCAGCACCGTTACGGCGTCGGGCAGTGAGCGGGGGGCAGGGACTGTGTCAGCGAGGGTGAGGAGCCTGTGATGTTCGTGGATCCACCCGCACCGCAGCCGCTGCAGCCGGGGGAGACCCCACCGGCCTCGGGCGGCGGCGGTCTGCCGTCCTCGGACGCCGCCACGGCGTGGGAGTTCAACCCCGAATACCAGCGGCTGGTCATGATGTGGCGGCAGGTGCTTCCCACACTCGACACGCTGACCGCCAGTCTGGACAAGGCCTACCAGCTCGCCAGGAGCAGGGATGTCTGGGACGCCCCGGTCTCCGGCCGCTACGTCGAGGACATGACGGAGTGGCGCACCCGTCTCGGCCTCTACCGGCAGGCGATCCTGACCTCGATCAGCGACCAGGCGGCCGACACGCCGAGATGGGTGCCGGTGGGAGCCGGGGCCCCGCACGCCTTCTCCTGACGTCCTTCCCGGCTTGGAGGCGCCGGCCGGATCCTTCGGCGCGAGGCCCGCGGGCCGGGCGGTTTTCGAAGCCTCCCGGGGGGACGGCGCCAGGGGCCTTCCCGGGGCGTGCGTTTCCGCACGGAGACACGCCTTCCCATGGCGACACCTCTCTGACCTGGGATAACCGGGGTAGCCGGGCTTACAGTGGGGGTGAGTTGTCATCTTCGGGATGTGAGCCATGGGCGCAGAGTCGTACTACGGGCCAGATTTCGGCCTACTGCAGCGCGAGGATCCGGAGATCGCCCGTGTGCTCCTCGACGAGCTCGACAGGCTCCGCGGCGGCGTCCAGCTGATCGCGAGTGAGAATTTCGCCTCGCCCGCCGTGCTCGCCGCGCTCGGCTCGACGCTCACCAACAAGTACGCGGAGGGCTACCCCGGCAGGCGCTACTACGCCGGATGCGAGGTCGTCGACCGGGCCGAGCAGCTCGCGATCGACCGGGCCAAGCGGCTGTTCGGCGCCGATCACGTCAACGTGCAGCCCCACTCCGGCGCCTCGGCGAATCTGGCGGCCTACGCGGCACTCCTCCAGCCGGGCGACACGGTGCTGGCGATGGCGCTGTCGCACGGCGGCCACCTCACGCACGGTTCCAAGGTCAACTTCTCCGGCCGCTGGTTCGACGTCGTGGCGTACGGCGTGCGCAGGGACACCGAGCTGATCGACTATGACGAGGTCAGGGACCTGGCGTTGCAGCATCAGCCCAAAATGATCATATGTGGTGCCACCGCCTATTCCCGAAAGATCGACTTCGCGGCCTTCCGGGGGGTCGCCGATGAGGTGGGCGCCTGGCTGCTCGCCGACGTCGCGCACACCATCGGGCTGATGGCCGGGAACGCCCTGCCGTCCGCCGTGCCGTACGCGGACGTGGTGACCTTCACCACGCACAAGGCGCTGCGCGGCCCGAGAGGGGGCGGGATCATGTGCACCCGGGAACTGGCCCGCAGGGTCGACCGTGCGGTCTTCCCCTTCGTGCAGGGCGGCCCGCTCATGCACGCGGTGGCGGCCAAGGCCGTGGCGTTCGGCGAGGCGCTGCGCCCCGAGTTCGCGCGGTATGCGCGGCAGGTGGTGACCAACGCTCAGGTACTGGCCGACGCCCTGGCCGCCGAGGGGATGCGGCCCGTCTCCGGGGGCACCGACAGCCATCTGGCGTTGATCGACCTGCGTGACGTCGGGGTCTCCGGCGCGGTGGCCGAGCAGCGGTGTGGCGCGGCCGGGATCACGCTGAACCGCAACGCGATCCCCTACGACCCGGAGCCGGCCACGGTGACGTCCGGGATCCGGGTGGGCACCCCCTGCGTCACGACCCAGGGAATGGGGGCCGAGGAGATGAAGGCGGTGGCCTCGATGGTGGCACAGGCCATCCGCAACCCCGACGCAGTGGGTGAAATACGGGAGCGCGTCGCGGCGCTGACGAGCCTCCATCAGATATATCCCAGCGAACTATGAGCTGTTCTGTGGCGTTTTCCGGTCACAGGTGGCCGGACTATCCGCGAAACTGGTTCCGTGCGCGAATACCTACTCATGGCGCTCGTCGCGGCCGCGGTGACATACCTGCTGGTCCCACTGGTCCGCGTTTTCGCCGTCCGTATCGGTGCCATGCCCGAGGTCCGCGACCGTGACGTGCACACCACGCCGACGCCCAGACTCGGTGGCCTGGCGATGTACGGCGGTCTCGTCGCCGGTCTGCTGATCGCCGGCGAGCTGCCCTACGCCGGGGGCAAGCTGGCGGCCGAGGGCCAGGGCAAGACGGTGATCGCGCTGATCGCCGCGGGAGGGCTCATCACGCTGACCGGCTTCCTGGACGACTGGCTGGGGATGGACGCCCTCGTCAAGCTCGCCGGGCAGATCGGCGCGGCGGGCGTGCTCGTCGCCTTCGGCGTCAGCCTGCCGTGGCTCCCGCTGCCCACGGCGCTGGGCGGGCAGACCATTCTCGACTCCACGCTGAGCCCGCTGATCACGATCCTGATCGTGGTCGTCATGATCAACGCCGTCAACTTCGTCGACGGGCTCGACGGTCTGGCCGCCGGGATCGTGGGCATCGCCGCGATGGCCACATGGACGTACTCGGTGGCCCTGTCGAAGGACTACGGCAACACCAGCATCAACGTGACGGCGGTCATCGCCTCGGTGCTCATCGGGATCTGCCTGGGCTTCCTGCCGCACAACTTCCACCCGGCGAAGATCTTCATGGGGGACACCGGGGCGATGCTGATCGGCCTGGTCCTCGCCTCCACGATGATCCTGGTGACGCCGCTCGACTCCAGCAGCATCAACCGCTTCCCCGTCATCCTCCCCCTGCTCGTGCCGGTCGCGATCCTGGTGCTTCCGCTGCTCGATCTGATCATGGCGGTGGTCCGGCGCACGTCCAACGGCCTGTCGCCGTTCGCGCCCGACCGAGGGCATCTCCACCACCGCCTGCTGGACATCGGACACTCACACCGCCGCAGCGTCATGATCATGTACGCCTGGACCTTCCTGTTCGCCTTCGCGGTCGTGGCACTGTCCATCGAGGGTGTCCCGCTCATCCTGTTCCCGCTGACCGTGCTGCTCGCCATCGGCGTGCTGGTGATGATGGCGCTGCCCCGCTGGCGGGCCCGCCGCGACGTCGGCGGGTCCGGAGAGCAGGGCCCGACCGGCACCGCCGGGCCCGCCGGGCCCGCGGCTCCCACGGGATTCAGCGGTCCCACCGAGGGGCCGGGGCGGCAGGTGCGACCGGGCGAGCCGCAGGCCCGGGTCCGGCCCCACCCCTACCCCTCGGAGACGCCGGGGCCTCGTCCGGCCGTCAGCGGCGACGACGGCGACGGCACCGCCACGCTCTCGGCGCTGCCCGACCTGTCACTCACCGCTCCCCGGCAAGGTTTCTCAAACCCTGAGACGCGGCGTTGAGCGGTCCATGTCAGCTGCTTGATCGTTCACTTGAAACGGCAGGTAAAGGCGCTCTTCCATGAGCTTGTGATAGCTTTCACTAACGGATCCATGGTTCAGCTGGATCTTCGAGGTAGCAATCGCTCGCTTGATAACAGTCACTGGGAGTGCCGATGCAGGCCAATGACGTGCGCGTCCTCAAAGGGGCCGTGATACCCACCGCCGCCGCGGGTGCGGTCGTCATCCTCACGGCGGCTCTGCTCTCCGGTGCCAAGGGGGCGCTGGGGGCCGCGATCGGCCTCCTGGTGGTGGCGGTCTTCTTTACGGTCAGCCTGGTCGCGGTCTCCTCCGCGAGCCGGGTCTCTCCCGTTGTGATGATGGTCACCGCGATCGCCACCTACGCGGTGAAGGTCCTGATCATCATGGCGCTCCTCAAGATGTTCGAGAGCGCCACGGCGTTCGAGCCGCGTGCCTTCGGCTGGTCGGCGATCGTCTGCACCGTCGTCTGGACGGCCGGCGAGATGCGGGGCTTCGTGAAGACGAAGATGCTCTACGTCGACCCGGGCGCCGCTGTCCCCGGACAGGGTGGCCCCCGATGAGGCGTATCATGACCGGGCGGCGGGACCCGATATGACTAGTCATCTCCCCGGCTGCTATTGTCATGCCCGCAATGAGCGAACAAGAACGCAGGCCCGAGAGCGATGGCCGCGACTTCGCCAACGCTGCCTGGTCGGTTCCCAGCTACATTCTCTCCGGGATCATCCTGTACGGCGGCGGCGGTTGGTTGCTGAGCCGTTGGACTGGCGTGGCCGTGTTCACACCGATCGGAGTGATCGTCGGTGTCGTTCTCGCCATCTACCTGGTCTACCGGAAATACGGTCGCTGACCTCGCGCGGCGGTCGCTTCGCTGAGGAAGCAGTCTTGATCCACTACCACGTTGAAGGGAACGCCGCGTGAAGGCGCTGACGGTCCTCGCCGCCGACGAGTTCAAGGCCCCGGGGCTTGAGCTGTTCGATCTCCCCCCGATCATTCCCGGCGTCACCTGGTTCACCAAGCCGGTGCTGCTCGCCCTGCTGAGCTCGCTCGTGGTCATAGCCTTCTGCTGGTCGGCCTTCGCCAACCCGAAGCTGGTGCCCCGGGGCATCCAGAACATCGGTGAGTACGGCTACATGTTCGTCCGTGATCAGGTAGCCCGTCCCTTCCTCGGCAAGGACGCCGACCGCTGGATGGGCCTGCTGCTGAGCCTGTTCTTCCTGGTCTGGATCTGGAACCTGATGGGGGTCGTCCCCTTCCTGCAGTTCCCGATCGCCTCGCACATCGCCTTCCCGATCGTGCTGGCGGTAAGCGTCTACGTGCTGAAGATCTACCTGGGCATGAAGCACCAGGGAGGGCTCGGCTACTTCAAGAACATGATGTTCCCCCCGGGCCTGCCCAAGCCGATCTACGTGCTGCTCGCGCCGATCGAGTTCCTCTCCAACATGATCGTGGCGCCGTTCACCCACGCGGTGCGACTCTTCGCCAACATGTTCGCGGGCCACATCATCCTGGCCTTCTTCAGCGCCGTTGGTTTCTGGTTCCTCTTCGAGCAGCTCACGCCGCTCGGCGCCCCGGTCGGTGTCGTCGCCGTCATCATGACGATCGCGATGACCGCGTTCGAGATGTTCATCCAGTTCCTGCAGGCCTTCCTGTTCGCGCTGCTCGCCGCGATGTACATCGGCGGCTCGCTGCACGCCGAGCACTAAGACCCTTCTCCTCCAGTTCAGACCGGTGAGACCCGTTCACCGGCCATCTTGTAAAGGAAACAGCAATGAGCATCCTCGCTGAGGTCACCGGCAACATCGGCTCCATCGGTTACGGGCTCGCCACGCTTGGCCCCGGCATCGGTGTCGGTCTCATCTTCGGTAACGGTCTGCAGGCCATCGCCCGCCAGCCCGAGACCTACGGTCTGATCCGCCAGAACATGCTGCTGGGCTTCGTGCTCGTCGAGGCGCTGGCCCTGATCGGCCTTGTCGCGCCGTTCATCTACTGATCGAAGACACCCTGACGGAAGGCTGCATCGATGACATCCGCAGCTAAGCTCCTGGCGGCCGAGGGCACCACCAGCCCGATCATGCCGCACCTCTACGAGCTGGTCGTCGGCGGTTTCGCGTTCTTCGTCGTCCTCTTCGTCGTCGGTAAGATCCTCACCCCGCGAATCCAGAAGACCCTGGCCGAGCGGACCGATGCGATCGAAGGCGGCATCAAGCGAGCCGAGGACGCCCAGGCCGAGGCCCAGGCGCTGCTCAAGCAGTACAAGGACCAGCTCGCCGAGGCTCGTCACGAGGCTTCCCGCCTCCGTGAGGAAGCTCGCGAGCAGGGTGCGCAGATCAAGGCCGAGCTCCGCGAGGAGGCGCAGGCCGAGGCCCGCCGTCTCGTCGAGGCCGCGCACCTGCAGATCGAGGCCGACCGTCAGCAGGCGTTCGCCCAGCTCCGCGCGGAGCTCGGTCGTCTGTCGATCGATCTGGCCGGCCGTATCGTCGGCGAATCCCTTGAGGACGAGGCGCGCCAGCGCCGCACCGTGGACCGGTTCCTCGAGGAGCTCGAGTCGAGCAGCGCGGCGGTCCGCTGATGAGAGGTCTGAGCAGGGCTTCGCTGGCCGAGGTCGAAGAGCGCTTCAACGCCGTCGCGGGAAGCGCCGACCTCGGCACGCTGGCCGACGAGCTCTTCTCGGTCGCCGACCTGTTCGACCGTGAGCACGGGCTCCGCCGCAACCTCTCCGACCCCGCCCGGCCCGCGGCCCAGAAGGCGCAGGTGGTACGGGTGCTGCTGGAGGGCAAGGTCAGCGATGCCGCGCTGGAGACGGTCGCCGCGGCCGTGTCCGCGCGGTGGGCCCGCTCCGGCGACCTGGCCGACGCCCTTGAGCGTCTCGGTGTCATCGCGGCCTCCGCGGAGGCCGAGGCACAGGGCAGGCTCGACGATGTCGAGGACGAGCTGTTCAGGTTCGGGCGCATCGTCGCCTCGAACCTGGAACTGCACCGGACCCTGACCTCCACGACGGCACCGGAGCAGGCCAAGCGGGAACTGCTGGGCTCCCTGCTCGCCGACAAGGTCGCCCCCACCACTCTCCGCCTGGTCACGCAGCTCGTGGTACACCCGCGAGGACGTAGCCTGGACAGTGGCCTTGAGGAGTTCGGAAAGCTGGTCGCCGCCCAGCGGCAGCGCCTCGTCGCGGTGGTGCGGAGCGCCATCGTGCTCTCAGAGGAGCAGAAGCAGCGTCTCGCCACGTGGCTGCGCACCTCGTACGGCCGCGACGTTCATCTGAACGTCGAGGTGGATCCGCGGGTGCTGGGAGGGTTCTCGGTGCACATCGGGGACGATCTCATCGACACCACCATCGCGGGACGAATCGAAGAAGTCCGCCGCCGGTTGGCCGGCTAGGCGAATAGGGAGACTGAAGAGAGATGGCGGAGCTTACGATCCGGCCGGACGAGATCCGGGACGCACTTGAGCGCTTCGTCCAGGCGTACGAGCCGGAAGGCGCCGCGCGTGAGGAGATCGGGACCGTCGTCGACTGCGGCGACGGTATCGCCCATGTCTCCGGCCTTCCCTCGGCGATGGCGAACGAGCTGCTTGAGTTCGAGGACGGCACGCGTGGCCTGGCACTGAACCTGGACGTCCGGGAGATCGGTGTCGTTGTTCTGGGCGACTTCAGCAAGATCGAGGAGGGCCAGTCGGTCCGCCGGACGGGCGAGGTCCTGTCCGTGCCGGTCGGCGACGGCTTCCTCGGCCGAGTGGTCGACCCGCTGGGCATTCCGCTGGACGGCAAGGGTGCCATCGAGTCCGAGGGTGTTCGTCCCCTCGAGGTTCAGGCGCCTTCCGTCGTGCAGCGCCAGCCGGTGAAGGAGCCCCTCGCCACCGGCATCAAGGCGATCGACGCGATGACCGCGATCGGCCGTGGCCAGCGCCAGCTGATCATCGGTGACCGTGGCACCGGCAAGACCGCGATCGCCGTGGACACCATCCTCAACCAGCGGGAGAACTGGCTCTCCGGCGACCCGGACAAGCAGGTCCGCTGCGTCTACGTCGCGGTCGGCCAGAAGGGTTCCACGATCGCCCAGGTCAAGGCTCGCCTTGAGGAGGCGGGCGCGCTGGAGTACACCACCATCGTGGCCTCTCCGGCGTCCGACCCGGCCGGTTACAAGTACCTCGCCCCCTACACCGGTTCGGCCATCGGCCAGCACTGGATGTACCAGGGCAAGCACGTTCTCATCGTTTTCGACGACCTGACCAAGCAGGCCGACGCCTACCGCGCGGTCTCCCTGCTGCTCCGTCGTCCGCCGGGCCGTGAGGCCTACCCCGGTGACGTCTTCTACCTGCACTCCCGCCTCCTGGAGCGTTGCGCGAAGCTGTCGAAGGAGATGGGTTCCGGCTCGATGACCGGTCTGCCGATCATCGAGACGAAGGGCAACGACGTCTCGGCGTTCATCCCGACCAACGTCATCTCCATCACCGACGGCCAGGTCTTCCTGGAGACGGACCTGTTCAACGCCGGTGTCCGTCCCGCCATCAACGTCGGTGTCTCGGTTTCCCGAGTCGGCGGCTCGGCCCAGACCAAGGCGATGAAGTCGGTCGCCGGCACGCTGCGCCTGTCGCTCTCCCAGTACCGTGACCTGGAGGCCTTCGCCTCCTTCGCCTCCGACCTGGACGCGGCGTCCAAGGCTCAGCTGGAGCGCGGTCAGCGCCTGGTCGAGCTGCTCAAGCAGCCGCAGTACAGCCCCTTCCCGGTCGAGCACGAGGTCGTCTCCATCTGGGCCGGCACCACCGGTGAGCTCGACGAGGTCCCGGTCGAGGACATCCGCCGTTTCGAGGCGGACTTCCTGGACTACATCGGTCGAGAGAAGAAGGGCATCTTCGACAGCATCCGAGAGACCAAGGCCCTGTCCGAGGACACGGTCACCGCTCTCAAGGACGCCGTCACCGCGTTCAAGAAGACCTTCGAGACCTCCGCGGGCGAGCTGCTGGTCAACGAGGAGCCGGTCGAGGCGCTCGGCGCCGAAGAGGTCGGCCAGGAAAAGATCACCAAGCGCGTCCGTACGGCTGAGAAGAAGTAGCCGATGGGTGCCCAGCTAAGACTGCTGCGGCGGCGGATCAAGTCGGTCAAGTCAACGGCGAAGATCACGCGCGCCCAGGAGCTCATCGCTTCATCGCGCATCGTGAAGGCGCAGTTGCGGATGCAGGCGGCGGTGCCGTACGAGCGCGAGATCACTCGCGCCGTGACGGGCGTCGTCAGCAACACCGCCAGCGTCGATCACCCGCTGACCGTGGAGAAGGAGCGGCCGGCCAGGGCCGCCGTGCTCATCGTCACCAGCGACAGCGGCTTCTGCGGCGGCTTCAACGCGAACATCCTGCGTGAGGCCGAGGCCCTCGGCGGTCTGCTGAAGGACAGGGGCATCGAGCCCGTGCCCTTCGTGACCGGCCGCAAGGGTGTCGCCTGGCACAGCTTCCGTGGCCGAGAGATGAGCGGGCAGTGGACGGGGTTCTCCCGTAAGCCCTCCTACTCGGACGCCAAGGAGATCGCCGGCGTGCTGATCGACTCGTTCTCGGCCGAGGACGGGGTGGACGAGATCCACATCGTCTCGACCCAGTTCGTCTCGATGCTGACGCAGGAGGTCGTGATCAAGCGAATCCTGCCGTTGGAGGTCGAGGAGACCGTCGAGCCGGTGGACAGCACGCCGTTGCCGTACTTCGAGTTCGAGCCCAGCGCGGCCGATGTTCTCGACACGCTGCTGCCGCGCTACGTGGAGTCGCGCATCTTCAGCGCGCTGCTCCAGTCGGCGGCCTCGGAAGAGGCGTCGCGTCGCCGGGCGATGAAGTCGGCGACCGACAACGCCAACGAGCTCATCCGAACGTTCACCCAGCAGATGAACCAAGCTCGCCAGGCCGAGATCACCCAGGAAATCAGCGAGATCGTCGGTGGCGCGAGCGCGCTGGCTGACTCCGCAGCGGGGAAAGAGTGAAATGACTGCACAGACTGTTGAGACCGGCGTGGGCCGCGTCGCGCGGGTCACCGGTCCCGTCGTCGACGTGGAGTTCCCCGTCGAGGCGATGCCCGAGATCTACAACGCGCTCACCACCGAGGTCACCCTCGGCGGGGAGACCAGGCTGCTGACCCTGGAGGTCGCCCAGCACCTGGGTGACAACCTGGTACGGGCCATCTCCATGCAGCCCACCGACGGTGTGACCCGTGGCGCGGCGGTGACCGACACCGGCGCGGCCATCTCCGTACCGGTCGGCGACGTCGTCAAGGGCCACGTGTGGAGCACGCTCGGCGAGGCACTGGACGTGCCCACCGCGTCGCTCAAGATCGAGGAGCGCTGGGGCATCCACCGCCCCTCGCCCGCCTTCGACACCCTTGAGTCGCGCACCGAGATGCTGACCACCGGCATCAAGGTCATCGACCTGCTCACCCCGTACGTGCAGGGTGGCAAGATCGGCCTGTTCGGTGGCGCGGGCGTGGGCAAGACCGTTCTGATCCAGGAGATGATCCGCCGGGTCGCCCGCAACTTCGGTGGCACCTCGGTGTTCGCCGGTGTCGGCGAGCGTACCCGTGAGGGCAACGACCTCTGGCTGGAGATGGAGGAGGCGAACGTCCTCAAGGACACCGCGCTCGTCTTCGGCCAGATGGACGAGCCCCCGGGCACCCGTCTGCGCGTCGCGCTCTCCGCGCTGACCATGGCGGAGTACTTCCGTGACGTGCAGAAGCAGGACGTGCTGCTCTTCATCGACAACATCTTCCGGTTCACCCAGGCCGGCTCCGAGGTGTCCACCCTGCTCGGCCGCATGCCGTCCGCGGTGGGTTACCAGCCGACCCTGGCCGACGAGATGGGTGTTCTGCAGGAGCGCATCACCTCGACCCGCGGTCACTCGATCACCTCCATGCAGGCGATCTACGTCCCCGCGGACGACATCACCGACCCGGCCCCGCACAACGCGTTCGCGCACCTCGACGCGCAGACCGTGCTCTCGCGGCCGATCTCGGAGAAGGGCATCTACCCCGCGGTGGACCCGCTCGACTCCACCTCGCGGATCCTCGACCCGCTGATCGTGGGCGAGGAGCACTACCGCGTGGCTCAGGAGACCAAGCGGATCCTGCAGAAGTACAAGGAACTGCAGGACATCATCGCGATCCTCGGTATCGACGAGCTCTCCGAAGAGGACAAGGTCACCGTCAACCGGGCCCGTCGCATCGAGCGCTTCCTGTCCCACCCGATGTACGCCGCCGAGGCGTTCACCGGTCAGCCCGGAGAGAACGTGCCGCTGGACGAGACCATCGCCTCGTTCAAGGGTCTGTGCGCCGGCGACTACGACCACCTGCCCGAGCAGGCGTTCTTCATGGTCGGTGGCATCGACCAGGCCGTGGCCAAGGCCAAGGAACTCGCCCGCTAGTCGCCTTCGGTGCCGGTACGGTCACGCGGTCGTACCGGCACCTGGTTCGATAGGGAACTGGAGAGAAAGTGGCGAAGCTGCGAGTAGGCGTCGTCTCCCCGGAGCGGGAGATCTGGTCCGGCGAGGCCGACATGGTGATTGCCAAGACCGTCGACGGCGAGATCGGTATCATGCCTAAACACGCACCCGTGCTCGGCGTTCTCGTCGAGGGCGGGCTGCTGAAGATCAAGCGAGGTGACGGCGAGGCCGATCTCGTCGCCGCCGTCCACGGAGGATTCCTCTCGGTGGCCGACGACGAGGTGTCGATCCTGGCCGAGATCGCCGAGCTTGGTTCCGAGATCGACATCGCCCGGGCCAGGAGTGCGCTGGAGCGGGCTCAGGCCTCGGTCGAGTCCGGCCAGGAAGACGCGGACGCCGCCGCCGAGGCCAAGCGTGCCAGGGCCCGGCTGCGCGCGGCCGGAGAAGAAGTCGGATAAATTCGGCTTCTTAGCGGTAAGGGCTTGTTGGGGGGCGGGCAGACATGGTGGTGCTGGACGTACTCATCGTGGTGGGGCTGCTCGTCGCCCTCCTGGCGCTCAGGGTGCTCATTCTGACCCGCTTCCGAGGGTCGGTGCTGTGTTGCCTGCGCCCCATGTCGAGGGAGCGGGGGTGGCGGGTCGGAGTGGCCCGCTATGCCGACGGCCACCTCAACTGGATCCCGCTCATAGGTCTGCTTCCAAGGCCGCGCCACGTCATCGTGAGGCGCGGCCTTGTCGTTTCCGGCCGTCGTAAGGTCGGCTCCGGTGAGTTCTTCGGGTTCATCGAGGGGGTGACGGCGCTTGAGTGCCGCAACGGGCAGAGCGCCTTCGAGCTCGCCATGGGATACCGCGCACTGACCGGTTTCGTGGCCTGGCTGGAGTCCGCCCCGCCCAGCGCCCATCTCGACGTCGCCTGATCCTCCGCGCCCTGTCACCGGGCGGCGGGCCCCCTCAGCGGGTGCCGCCGGGCTTCCAGAGGATCTCGTCGCCGCCTGCGGCCACCCGGCAGAGGATGAACATCAGGTCGCTCAGCCGGTTGAGGTACTTCGCGGTCAGCGGGTTGACGTCGTCGTGGGCCTCCAGCGCCGACCAGACGGTCCGCTCGGCCCGCCGGACCACGGTCCTGGCGACGTGCAGCCAGGACACGGCCGGGGTGCCGCCGGGCAGGATGAAGCTGCGCAGCGGCTTGAGGCGCTCGTTGAACTCGTCACAGCGCGCCTCAAGCCATTCGATGTAGGAGGGCTCGACCCGCAGCGGCGGGAACTCGGGGTTCTCCGTGATCGGGGTGCAGAGGTCGGCCCCGACGTCGAACAGCTCGTTCTGGATCCGGGTGAGAACGGCGGTGACGTCCGCCTCCAGGGAACCCGTGGCCAGTGCCACGCCGATCGCCGCGTTGGCCTCCTCGACGTCCGCGTAGGCGGCCAGGCGCGGGTCGGTCTTGCGGGTACGGCTCATGTCGCCGAGCGCGGTCGTGCCGTCGTCCCCGGTACGGGTGTAGATCTTGGAGAGCACCACCGGGTTGTCTCTGTCAGCTCGCGTCATGCCGTCCAGCTTATCGGGGGCGAAAATTGCCCCCGATTCACCTGATAGTCGACAATATGATTTGTTAATGGTTTCTGGTTTCTACCTGCGATTCCCACACCTCTCCCATGAGACACTGACGTTCGTCGCGGACGACGACGTCTGGGTGGCTCCGGTGGATGGCGGCCGGGCGTGGCGCCTCTCCGCCGACCGGGCTCCAGCGAGCCATCCCCGCCTCTCACCTGACGGCGCCAAGGTCGCCTGGACCAGCGTTCGCGACGGTGCCCCCGAGATCTACCTGGCGGATCTGGACTCCGGATCCGCCGAGCGGCTGACCTACTGGGGGAGCGCGCGGACCCGCGCGCGCGGCTGGACACCGGAGGGAGAGGTCCTCGCGATCAGCGCGACCGGCCAGCCGTTCCTCTGGCAGACCTGGGCCTACACGCTTGGCGACGGAGTCGAGCGGCTGCCGTACGGTCCGGTCAACGACCTCTCGGTCACGGAAGACGCGGTGGCACTTCTCACCGCGGCGCTCGCCCGCGATCCGGCGACCTGGAAACGCTACCGGGGCGGTACGGCGGGCCGGTTGTGGGTGCGGCGGGGAGAGGGGGACTTCACCCGGATCCTGACCGATCTGAACGGCCAGCTGGCCGATCCGATGCTCGTCGGGGGACGGCTCGCCTTCCTCTCCGACCACGAGGGCGTCGGCAACCTCTACTCCTGCGAGCTGGACGGCACCGGCCTGCGCCGCCACACCGACCACGAGGCCTTCTACGCCAGGCACGCCACCACCGACGGGAGGCGGATCGTCTACCAGAACGCCGGTGACCTCTACCTCCTGGACGATCTTGACGCCGAGGCCCGCAAGCTCGACGTCACGCTCGGCTCCCCGCTGCGGGGGCGGCAGCCCTACCAGATCAACGCGGGCAGGCGGCTGCACGACCTGGCCGTGGACGCCACCGGGCGGGCCAGCGTGGTGGAGGTCCAGGGGACGGTGCACTGGGTGACCCATCGGGACGGCCCGGCACGGCAGCTCAGCACCGGCCTGTCGGCGGGGCGGCCCCGCCTTCTCGGCGACGACCGGGTGGTGTGGGTCTTTGACGACGGCGAGACCCAGGGACTGGAGATCGTCCCCGCAGGGGGCGGAGAGAGCCGCAGGATCGCCGCGGGCAAGCTGGGCGAGGTCGCGGACCTGGCCGTCGCACCCGACGGGAACGTGATCGCGGTGAGCGCCAGGGACGGGCGGCTGCTCCTGGTGGACGTGGCCTCCGGCGAGGTGGTGGAGCTGGCGAGGGCCGCCGGTGAGATCCAGGGCCTCGCCTGGTCGCCCGACTCCGGCTGGCTGGCCTGGTCACACCCGGACAGCGAGCATCTGCGCAGGATCAGGCTGGCCAGGGTGGCCGACCGGGCGGTGACCGATGTCACCGATGGCAGGTTCGCGGACATCTCGCCCGCGTTCGCCGGGGACCACCTGGCGTTCCTGTCGCGGCGTGGCTTCGACCCGATCTATGACGCGCACTCCTTCGACATGTCCTTCCCGCTCGGCTACCGGCCCTATCTGGTGCCGCTGGCCGCCTCCACGCCGTCCCCGTTCGCGCCCAGCTCCGCGGGGCGGCCCGTCGCCGACTCCGGTGACGACGACAAGCGGGACGAGGCCGCGATCACCGTGGATCTGGACGGCATCTCCGCCAGGGTCGTGCGGGTGCCGGTCCCCGAGGGACGGTATTCGAACCTGCGGGCGGTCAAGGGCGGGTTCGTCTGGCTGCGCGAGCCGCTGGCGGGGGAACTCGGTGAGGACCGGGACGAGGTGGGGAGTGAGGCGCCCCGGGCGGCGCTGGACCGTTACGACCTGGACAAGCGCAAGTGGGATGAGGTGGTCGACAAGCTCGACTGGTACCGGGTGAGCGGTGACGGCACGCAGCTCGTCGTCAGTGACAAGGGCACGCTCACGGTCCGGCCGGCCAGTGGCAAGCCGGGCGCCAAGAACGGCGACGAGACGACCATCGACCTGTCCAGGATCCGGATCACCGGAGATCCTCAGGCCCTGCGCCGGCACGCCTACGCCCAGGCGGGCCGCCGGGTGCGCGCCGACTTCTGGGTCGAGGACATGGCCGACGTCGAATGGGAGGCCGTGCTGGGGGAGTACCGGCCGCTGGTGGACCGCGTCGCCACCGCCGACGACTTCGCCGACCTGCTCTGGGAGGTCGTGGGGGAGCTGGGCAGCTCGCACGCCTATGTCGACGGGGCGGCCTGGGGTTACCCGGCCTCGGAGCCGGTCGGCCTGCTCGGTGCCGATCTCTCCAGGGAAGCCGACGGCCGCTGGCAGGTGGACACGGTGTTGCCCGCCGAGTCCTCCGACGTGCATGCCCGCTCGCCGCTGGCCGGGCCCGGGGCGGCGGTCCTGGAGGGGGAGACGCTGCTCGCGGTCGACGGCCGCCCGGTGCCACCGGAGGGTCCCGCCCGGCTGCTGGTCGGCGCCGCGGACAAGCCGGTCGAGCTGACTCTGGGCGGTGGCCGGAGGGTGGTCGTCACGCCGCTCGGCGACGACAGGCGCCTGCGTTACCAGCACTGGGTGGCCGGGCGCCGGGCGCGGGTCAGGGAGCTCGGCGGCGGCCGCCTCGGCTACCTGCACATCCCGGACATGGTCGCCGAGGGCTGGGCGCAGTTCCACCGCGACCTGCGCAGGGAGATGACCTTCGAGGGGCTGGTGGTGGACGTACGGAACAATCGAGGTGGCCACACCTCCGAGCTGGTCATCGAGAGGCTGATCCGCCGGGTCATCGGCTGGGACCTGCCCAGGGGCATGACGCCGATCACCTATCCCGAGGACGCGCCGCGCGGCCCGCTGGTCGCGATCGCCAACCAGAACGCCGGATCCGACGGCGACATCGTCACCGCGGCCTTCAAGATCTACAAGCTCGGGCCGGTGGTGGGCACCCGCACCTGGGGTGGCGTCATCGGCATCGAGGGCAGCCACCGGCTGGTCGACGGGTCGCACATCACCGTACCCAGGTACTCCTTCTGGTTCGAGGGGCTCGGCTGGGGTGTGGAGAACTACGGCGTCGATCCGGACGTCGAGATCGACATCAGCCCTGACGACTGGGCGGCGGGCAGGGATCCGCAGATCGAGGAGGCGGTACGGCTCGCGCTGGCCGCGCTGGACGAGCGCCCGGCGACGACCCCGCCCGACGCCTCCACCCGGCCGTCCCGTCGCCGCCCCGCGCTGCCGCCCCGCCCGTAGTTGACATTTGTCATCCAAAAGATCTTAAAGATCATATTTTTCCGGTGATATTGGCGACTACCTGCTCAAACGCGGGAAGACGACGATTGTCGCCATGAGAACACCACAGGTGACGGATCCGCCCGGCGCCGCGACCGCCGGCCTCGACAACGTGATCGAGGTCGGCGGGCTCCGGCAGGCGTACGGCGACTTCGAGGCGGTGCGCGGCGTCTCCTTCAGCGTTCCGAGGGGCGAGCTGTTCGCCCTGCTCGGCACGAACGGCGCGGGCAAGACCACCACCGTGGAGGTCCTGGAGGGGTTCAGAGCCGCGACCGGCGGTACCGTCCGAGTGCTTGGACTCGACCCGGTCGGCCAGCGCCGCCAACTGCGGCCCCGGGTGGGGATCATGCTGCAGGAGGGAGGGTTCATCGGTGACCTCACGGTTGCCGAGACCGTCGGCCTGTGGAAGGGGCTGAGCGAGGACGCGGGTCGGCCGGTCACCCTCTCAGGCACCACAGAGCCGCCGGCGGGCTCCGGCCTGCTGGGGCGCTTTTGGGGCGTGGACCGGCAGACCATGGGCGCGCTGGAGTTGGCCGGGCTGGAGAGGAAGGCCAGGACGAAGGTCCGGCAGCTCTCCGGCGGCCAGCGGCGCAGGCTCGACCTCGCGCTGGCGGTGATCTCCCGGCCGGAGGTGCTCTTCCTGGACGAGCCGACCACCGGGATGGACCCCGAGGCGCGCCGCGCCACCTGGAAGGTGATCGAGGACCTGCGGGTGGGGGGCACCACGGTGCTGCTCACCACCCACTACCTGGAGGAGGCCGAGCGTCTCGCCGACAGGCTGGCCATCATGCACGAGGGCCTGATCCACCTGCACGGCACCGTCGAGGAGGTGGTGGCCGGGGCCGGTGACCGGGTCTCCTTCCGCCTTCCCGGCATCGCCTGGAGCTTCGACGATCTCCCTCGGCTGGACGGCGCGGCCCCCGTGCTCACCTACGGCGGCGCCACGGAGGTCGCCTACACCCTGACCGTCGGGCGGCCAGAGACCCGCGCGCACGAGGCGGTCCGGCACCTCCTGGCCTGGGCCGACGTACGGGGCGAGAGCCTGGAACGGCTGGCCGTACGGCGCGGAACCCTGGAAGACGCCTTCATGCGAGTCGCCGGAGAGGTCAAGTAGTCATGAGGATCGACGTTCTGCACGCGGTACGGCTCGCCAGGCTCGACCTGACCCTGATCGGCAGGAACACCACGGTCCTGTTCAACGTACTGTTGCTGCCGTTCCTGATGGCCTGGGCGTTCACCCAGACCGTCGGTGACGCGGAGATCGACGGTGTGGCCGGAAGGCTGTTCGTGCTGACCGGGGTGCCGGGGTTGATGCTGGCCTTCGCGGTCTTCGTCAACCTGGTGAACTCCTTCACCGCCCGGCGTGAGGAACTGGTGCTCAAAAGGCTGCGCGCCGGCCAGCCGTCCGGTCTGGCGATCCTCGGTGGCAGTGCTCTCGGGGCGCTGGTGCTCTATCTCGGCCAGGTGCTGCTGCTGGCCCTCTGGATCCAGCGGTCCGAGGGCGTCACGGTGGCCAACGTGCCGCTGCTCGTGACCGCCGTGGTCCTGGGGGTCCTGCTGTTCGGCCTGCTGGGCGCCGCCTTCTCGGGGATCACGCCCAACGCCGAGGTCGCCCAGGTCACGGTGCTTCCGGTGCTCCTGATCGTGCTCGTCGGCGCCCCGATCGCCTTTCCCTCCGACGCGCTGCCCGGCACGCTGGGCACCGTCTCCGCCCTGCTCCCGGCGACCCCGGTCGTGGAGATCGTACGCACCGCCTTCCTGGGCGGGGACCACGTCTCCGGCGGTGGGGAGGCGTTGAGCACGGCTGGGCAGTGGGCGGCCGCACTGCCCTCACTGGCGATGCTGCTGGCCTGGATCGCGGTGGCGGGGCTGCTGGCCCGGTGGCTGTTCCGCTGGGAGCCCCGGCGCGGATAACGTTGATTACGAAATGTCATCCGAAACTAATCGGAAAGGGATGAGGCGTCTCGGACGCCTCATCCCCTTCGCGCTTTCCTGGGGGAGGAAGCGGTCACACCTCCAGCGGCTCCGCCGGATGACCGTTCTCTCCCTGAGCATGGGTATCGTCATGGCCTGGGCCGGTCCCCTGGGCGCGCTGGCGAAGGTGGACGGGCGGCTCCCGCTCACCCCACTGCTTGTCGGGGTGCCCGGCCTGGTGGTTTTCACAGTCCTCTCCCTGAGGATCCTTCAGGCGGCGGTGGCGGGGAGCACCGCCGGAGGCGCGATCCTCACCTCGGCCATGGTCGCGGTGGTCCTCATGCTGACCCAGGACGGCCATCTCTGGTCCTGGGGGCTGCTCGCCCCGGCATGGGCGTCGGGTGCCGCGCTGCTGCTGAACAGGTCCGCCACGATCGCCGCCTGCGTCGCCGCGGCCGTCGTCGGCCCGCTTCTCACGTCACCGGTCGCCGATCTCGCCAACGTGTTCGCGCCGCCGTACGCGGACGATCCCCGCCCCCTCCTCATCATCTACCTCGTGGTGAGTGTGGTGGCGCCGTGGACGAACCGGTTCCAGCTCTGGTTCTGGCAGGTGGTCAGGGCCGCCGAGGAGGGCAGGGAGGCACAGGCCAGGCTGGCCGTCACCGAGGAGCGGCTCCGTTTCTCCCGCGACCTGCACGACCTGGTCGGGCACAGCCTCACCGCGATCGCGGTCAAGAGCGAGGTGGCCGTCAAGCTGTCGAGGGTGGACATCGGACGTTCCACCGGGGAGATGGAGGAGGTGAGGACCTTGGCGCGGCAGGCGCTCAAGGAGATTCGCGCGGCGGTGCGCGGCTACCGGACCGTCGATCTCGCCGCCGAGCTGCGCGGGATGATCGCGGTGCTGGAGGCGGGCGGTGTCCGCTGCACGCTGAAGGAGCCGGGTGATCAGGTGCCTGAGGAGGCGGCCACGCTGCTGGCCTGGGTGGTGCGCGAGGGCACCACGAACGTGCTGCGGCACAGCTTCGCCACCAGGTGCCGGATCGCGATCACGATCCAGGAGGGGAACGCCGTGCTGGAGATGACCAACGACGGGGTGGCCGAGATGGACGGCGTCGGCGGCACCGGTCTCATCGGGCTGTCGGAGCGGGTAACCGCCACCGGCGGATCCGTCACGGGAGGCCCGGGGGGCCCGGGGGAGTTCAGGCTGCGGGCGACGGTTCCGCTGGAGGAAGCACGATGATCCGGGTACTGCTGGCCGATGACGAGCACCTGGTCAGAGGGGCGATCGCCACCCTGCTGGGCCTGGAGCCGGACATCGAGGTGGTGGCCGAGGTGGCCAGGGGGGACCTGGTGGCCGAGGCCGTGAGGGAACACCGGCCCGACGTGATCGTGCTGGACATCGAGATGCCGGGGATGGACGGGCTGAGCGTCGCCGAGACGTTGCCGGGCCACGCGGTGCTGGTGCTGACCAGCTTCGGCAGGCCCGGCTACCTGCGGCGGGCGCTCGCCGCCGGGGTGCGTGGCTTCATCCCCAAGGACACCCCCGCCGATGAGCTGGCGAAGGCGATCCGCAAGGTCTGGTCGGGCGGGCGCTACCTCGACCCGGAGATGGCCGCCTCGGCGATGATGGCCGGTGAGAGTCCTCTCACCGAGCGCGAGCGCGGCTCCCTGGAGCTGGCCGCGCGGGGAGCCTCGGTCGCCGAGATCGCCGCCTCGCTCCACCTCACCCAGGGCACCGTGCGCAACTACCTGTCCAGTGCCATCACCAAGCTGGGGGCGAGCAACCGGATCACCGCCATCCGGGCGGCTCAGCAAAAAGGATGGCTTTGAACCGCGTTTTATCCGTTGATTCGGGCAAGGGGTTCTCATGCGGGTAAGAAGGGGGAATTCTAACGCGGGGGAGGTTCGCGCCTTCTTACACGCTGTGGCAGCATATGAATGCGGTGCGTGATCGACTGGCTGCGGTGACGCACCGCCGTTGTGCCCGGTCACGTCTCTTTTGTGGCCAGGTGTGAGGAGGAGGCATGCGCGTCCCTGGTAACCCCCAGGCCCAGGTGGTCAGCGTCGGGGCCCGTCTCGACGTGGGAACCGTCACCGGAGTGCGCCCGCGGCTGCACGAGGCGGTCGACTCCGGGCGCGGCGACCTGATCGTAGATCTTTCCGGGCTGGAAATGATCGACGCCACCGGGCTGGGGGTGTTGGTGGGCACGCATCGCCGCGCTGTGGGCGCGGAACGCCGCCTCATTCTCAGGAGGGTGCCGCCGAGGATCATGCGGGTGCTGGCGGTGACCCGGCTCAACCGGGTCCTGACCGTCGAACACCCCATGGCCGCGGTGGCCTGATCCGGTCGCCCGCCGGAGTTCGGGACACCGGCGACACCGGAACATATCGGAGGACGGGCCGGTTGAGGCCCGTCCTCGTCTCCGCCTCGTCGAGGTCGTACCGAGGTGACCGGGCTACCCGGTGAAAGACCGGTAGAAGATGTGAACGGCAGTGCTGATCATGCTCTCGGTCGAGGGCGGGTCGTCGGCCAGCACCCACTCGATGAGCAGCTCCTGGATCGCTCCGATCATGCCCAGCGCGAGCAGGTGCCGGTTGGCCTTGACCGCCTCCGGCAGATCCGCGACGTTCAGCTCGATCATGTCGGTGAAGGCCGTGACGGCCAGCTGCCGTGAGCTGACGAGGCAGTCACCTGCTCTGCGCACCTCCAGATGCATGATCCTGGCACGACGCCTGTCTTCGGTGACGAAATTGATGTATCCGGAGATTCCCGCCTCGACCCGGGCGGCCAGGGTGTCAGGGGCCTGCTCTATGGACTTCGCCACCGACTGCAGCGTCTCGTGCACGCATCGGTCGTGCACGGCCCGCATCAACTCGTTGCGTCCGGAGAAGCATTCGTAGAAGGCGCGGTTGGAGATGCGTGCCGCGGCGCACAACCTCTCAATCGTGGTTTCGGGGAATCCTGGATCGGAGTAGAGGTTGTACGCCGCGAAGATCAGACGTTCCCGGCGTTCTGCCAGTCGCTCCTCCGCTGACATTCCCCGATATGACCGTCCGTTCATGTCAAGTACCTGAACGTCGGTATGGGGTTGACAAATAATCGCTTTATCACTTCCACCTCATGGCTCTGGCCCCCAGAATCAACCATTATGGGTGCAAGATCCTTTTTGTGGAAGGGGCATTGTGCTATTACCTACGTCGTCCATGCAAGAAGGTAACAAGCCTGACTAGCCGGTCAAGTTCCTTCTGGCTACGGGTGAACGAGGTGATGTTCATCCCGGGCAGCGCGAAGCGCTGGCGGGAGACGGCCTTGGGGCGGGCGAACTCCCGCAGCCCGTCCGCGCCGTGGATACGGCCGAATCCGGAGTCTCCGACCCCGCCGAACGGCAGCGCGGGGACAGACGCGAAGGAGATGATCGAATTGATGGCGGTCATCCCGCCGCGCATCCGGCGAGCGAGCTCCAGAGCCCGCCGGGTGTTTCCCGAGAAAACGGTCCCGGCCAGGCCGTACGCGGTGGCATTGGTCTTCTCCAGCGCCTCCTCCACATCGGCGACCCGCTTCACCGTCACCGTCGGGCCGAACGTCTCCTCGCGGACCGCGGAGGAGTCCTCGGGCACGTCCTCGACGATCACCGGGTCGACGAAGGGCGCTCGGACCGAGCCGGTCCCGCCCAGCACGGCCCTGCCGCCCGCGACCGCGTCGTCGATATGCCGCCGGATGATGTCCAGCTGGGCGGGCATGGTGATCGGGCCGTAGTCGCGCCCGGCCTTCACCTGACCGGCCCGATCGGTGAGTTCCTTCATGAAGGCGTCGTAGACCGCGTCCACCACGTAGATCCGCTCCACCCCGACGCAGGTCTGGCCCGCGTTGGACAGCGCGCCCCACAGCGCCGCGTCCGCGGCGGCGGGCAGGTCGGCGTCGGCGTCCACGATCAGCGCGTCCTTGCCGCCGCACTCGGCGACCAGCGGCGTCAGGTTCGTCGCGCACGCGGTCATCACCCGCTTGGCGGTGGCGGTCGAGCCGGTGAAGGCGATCTTCGCCACCCCGGGGTCCCCCGCCAGGGCCGCGCCGGTCTCGCCCAGCCCGGTGACGGTCTGGAAGACCTGGTGCTCCGGCACCGCCTCGGTGAACAGCGCGGCCAGTAGCACGCCCACGCCCGGGGTCAGCTCGCTGGGCTTGAACACCACGGCGTTCCCCGCGGCCAGCGCGTAGGCGATCGATCCCATCGGGGTGAACACCGGGTAGTTCCACGGCCCGATCACCCCGACCACCCCCAGCGGCAGGTACTCCAGGGTGGCCGCGATGTTGGCGCCGACCAGTCCGGGGGAGACCCGTCGCATCCCGAGCACCTTGTGCGCGTTCCTGGCGGCCCAGTCGAGGTGGGTGATGGCCAGGACGACCTCCAGGGTGGCGTCGGCCTCCGGCTTGCCCGTCTCCTCATGGACGAGGCGGGCGATCCTGGTCAGATCACGCGCGAGGATCGCCTTGTAGTCGAGCAGCCGGCGCCTGCGCTCGGCCCGGTCCAGCCCGGCCCACCACGCGGCGGCGATCCCGGCCTCCGCCACGGCGGCGCGCACCGCCGCGGCGTCCTGGATCGGGTGGGTGCCGACGACGGCACCGGTGGCTGGGGCGAGGGAGTCGAAGGTGCGCTGTCCGGTCGCCGTGGTCAAGGTTGTCTCCTCTGTGCCGTGACGGATGCCCTGGAAGGCGAAACGCCGCTCGGGGAAGGTCGGCGCCCGCCGCCCCGACTGCGGGCAGCGGGCGGTACGGACACGTTCCGCTCACGATAGACCGGGAGTCGTTGCGCAGTAAACCATTACTTACAAGCTGGGCCGTCCGCCTGCCGGGGCGGCGTCCGCCGCGCGGTGCCGCGGGTCATCGACACTCTTCCGCGGCGTTCTCCTGGGCGGCCGACGCGACCGTCGGGATGAAAATGAGGCCGGTCGGCGTGACCACGGCCACGAGTGCGGCGGCGGCTTTCCAGTTGTTTATGCGCTTCTCTTCTGCTGGTGCGGAACGGAGGGCCGGACTGCCCGTTCTTGGTGCCAGAAATCGCGCCCCTGGATGAGGTCTGGGCCAAATGTCATTTGAGGGCAGGCTGAAATGAGGCCGACGGCGGGATTTCCGGTGGCGGGCCGGGTGTCGCCGATAGTTGGTGTCCTGAGCTCTGCCTGGCCGATCCGCACTGACAACCGCTGAGAATCGGCGGATGGCTTAACGGGTGAGCAGACCTCGGTCCAGGGCGGTGGTCACGGCGGCGGTGCGGCCGGAGACGCCGAGCTTGCCGAAGACACGGAGTAGGTGGGTCTTGACGGTGGCCTCGCTGATGAACAGGGCCCGGCCGATCTCCGCGTTGGTCAGCCCTCCGGCCACCAGGGAGAGCACCTCCGTCTCGCGCGGTGACAGCGACTCGGCCACCGGTGCCCGCATCCGGGTGACCAGCCTGGTCGCCACCGACGGGGACAGCACCGTCTCCCCCCGCGCCGCAGAGCGGATCGCGGCGAGCAGGTCCGCCCTTGAGGTGTCCTTCAGCAGGTATCCCGCCGCGCCCGCCTCGACCGCCCGTACGATGTCCGCGTCGGTCTCGTAGGTGGTCAGCACGATCACCCGGCTCTGGGGCCGCTCGGTGAGGATGCGCGAGGTGGCGCTCACCCCGTCCCCGCCCGGCATGCGCAGATCCATCAGGATCACGTCGGGTCGTAGCTCACCGGCCCGCACGACCGCCTCGTCCCCCGAGCCCGCCTCACCCGCCACCGAGATCCCGGGGTCGGCCTCCAGCATGCCCCGAAGGCCCTCCCTGACCACCGGGTGGTCATCGACGATCATTACACGGAGCATGTGTCACGCTTTCTGGTCGAGTTGGTCGGTGGGGGCGTCTGTGCGGATGCCGGGCCGGTCGGTGGGGATGAGCACCTCAAGAGAGGCTCCCTCACCCTGGAGACCCGTCACCGCGAGGGCCCCGCCGACCTGCTCCACGCGGGCGCGCATGCCCCGCAGACCGTATCCCTGGGCGCCGGACGGGTCGAAGCCGCACCCGTTGTCGCGCACCTTCAGCAGCACCGATCCGTCCTGATAGGAGATCGAGACGGCCGCGGATCTCGCGTCCGCGTGCCTGCGCACGTTGGCCAGGCCCTCCTGGACGGCGCGGACGAGCACCACCTCGACCGGCGCGCTCAGCGGCCGGGACTTCCCGTGCACCTCGAACCCCGCTGACATTCCCGTCTCCTCGCCGAGCCGGTTCGTCAACCGCCGCAGTGCCTCATCCAGGGTCGAGCCGTCCAGTGGTGCCGGGTTCAGCGTGGTGACCAGCATGCGTGCCTCCGCGAGGTTCTCCCGCGCGGTCCGCACGGCCAGCGCCAGGTGGCGGGACGGGTCCGGCTGCGCCTCGGCGGCCTGGAGCAACATGATGATGCTGGTGAAGCCCTGCGCCAGGGTGTCGTGGATCTCCCCGGCGAGCCGCTCGCGCTCGGCCTGCGCTCCGCGCTCGGCCGAGAGCCTGGCCACCTCGGCCCGGCTGCTCTCCAGTTCCTCGATGAGCATGGCCCGCTCCTCGCTCTGCCTGGTGATCCGCTCGATCCAGACGCCGAAAATGGAGGAGAAGAAGATGACGATGGTGATGACCATCAGGAAGTTGAACGGCTCCGGTGCCCCGACCAGGAAGATGTAACGGATCGCCGGAGAGAGGTTGAGCGCGGTGACCGCGATCATCGCCCGTCTGGCGGGAAAGACGATGAAACACTGCGGGCAGAGTCCGAACAGGGCGAACGTCGCGTACGACGCGGTGAGCCCGGCCGGGGTGAACAGCACGACCAGCAGGGCGATGTAGACCGCCCCCCTCCGCCGGTCGTTGGTGACGATCGCCGGGCGGCCCAGCAGGAGATAGAGCGGCAGGACCGAGAGCAGGCAGCCCGCCACGATCACCTTCTCCTGCCAGGGCGCGTCGACGGTCAGCGCGGCCCAGGTGGGCAGGAGCGTTCCGACGACCAGGAGCACCTCCCAGCCGCGCAGCGACTGCCATGCGTGGACTCCGGCTCCACCGGTCGGGAGGCCGGGACGTTGGATACGCCCTGTCATCCATCGCGGCGGCTTTTCCAGCGGAATGTCATCAGGCACAGCACCAGTCCTCCGATGACCCAGGCTCCCAGGATCAGGGCGACCCGGTCCAGTTCATATGATTTCGCGAGCTCCAGTGTGGCGCCGGCGTCGCCCAGGAAGACCGAGCGGAAACCCTGGCACATCCACTTGAGCGGAAAGACCGAGGAGATGTTCACCAGCCAGGAGGGCAGCATGGCGATGGGGATGAACACCCCGGAGATGAACTGCAGCACCACGAACGGCATCGCGATCACCGCCGCCGCGCTCTTGGCCGACCGGGGCAGGCTGCTGATCGCGACGCCGAGCAGTGACGAGCTGAGCACGCCCAGCACGAACACCCAGGCGAAGGTCGCCCACCTGGACGACTCCGACGGCAGTTCCAGGCCGAACAGCGCGGTCCCGATGGCCAGCAGGAGGACGACCTGGCAGAAGGAGACGAACAGGGTGTTGAACGCCTTGCCCACGAAGTAGGCGGTGCGGGGCAGCGGTGTGCCGGCCAGCCGCTTGAGCGCGCCGTCGTCGCGCTCCACCGCGATGCTGATCCCGAGGTTCTGGAATCCAGTCATCGCGGCGACGCCGATCAGCCCGGCCACGTAGACCTGGGAGACGTTGAGCCCGGTTCCCTCCAGATCATCCCCGAAGATCGAACCGAAGAGCACCAGCATGATGATCGGGAAGGCGAAGGTGAAGATGACCGCGTCCCTCTCGCGGAAGAACATCCTGGTCTCGATAACCGCCCGCGACAGTCCCAGCCGTACCGCGGAGGGGGGCCGTGCCATGACGGGCTGAGAGGCGGGTCGGGTAAGGGGCTGGCTCATCTTGGTGGTCACCTCGGGGGATCGGTCGATGCTCGCTGGGGTGGCGGCGGGGTCAGGCTTTTCGCCTGCCGGTCAATGGGCCGGCCGGGGCCGTGGCCGTGGGCCGGGATGGTCGGCAGGGCGGCCGGTCGCTCGGACGGGCGGTCGCTCAGACGGGCGGCTCGATGAGGCGGAGGTAGACGTCCTCCAGGCTGGGGCGGGTCACGGCCAGTTCGGGGACCTCGCCGCCGAAACGGTGGGTCAGCTCCATGACGGTCCTGGTCGGGGTGTCCGTCTCCAGGAAGCGGTGCTCGCCCCCGTCGGACCAGCTCACCCTGGCCTTGGCGGTGGCCCTGCCGCCCAGGGTCTTGGGCTCGCCCTCGGCCACGATCCGCCCGCCGGCGACCACGGCCACCCGCCCGGCCAGTGCCTCGGCCTCGTCCAGGTAGTGGGTGGTCAGCACGATCGTGGTGCCGTCGCGGGCCAGGCCCTCGATCAGTTCCCAGAACTGCCTGCGTGCCTCCGGGTCGAACCCGGTGGTCGGCTCGTCCAGGAAGAGCAGCTCAGGGTTGCCGATCACGCCCAGCGCGACGTCCAGCCGCCGCCGCTGGCCGCCGGAGAGCCGCCGGATGCGCGTGTCCGCCTTGTCGGTCAGCCCGACCTGCTCGATCACCTCGTCCGGATCCTTGGCGCCCGGGTAGTAGCCCGCGAAGTGCCGCACGGTCTCCCGCACCGTCGTCTCGGCCACGTCGTTGGCCGTCTGCAGCACGATGCCGATCCGCGAGCGCCACGCCCGGCTTGGCCTGCCGGGGTCGACGCCCAGGACGCTGACCTCCCCGGCGTCCCTGGTGCGGTGCCCCTCCAGGATCTCCACGGTGGTGGACTTTCCCGCCCCGTTGGGGCCGAGGATCGCGAACACCTCACCCGCGTGGATGTCCAGGTCGATGCCCCCGACGGCCCGCACGTCGCCGTAGCGCTTGGTCAGGCCCCTCACTCTCACCGCTGTGCTCATGCCTCAAGCCTCGCGTTCACCGGGCTTTCGCGGCACCAACGTTCGATGGAACCCCGTGTCCACCGTTCGGAGGACACGGCTCGGTTCGAGGGGCAAGGCGACGGCGGATTCCCGCCGTCGCCGCGGCCTTGAGGCCGGATGGACCGATACCTGCGAGCGGACCCGGGGCCACTCCGCCCGCCGTCACGTGCGGTGCGGGCATGCTCGTCCCGTAAGCCCTGCTAGAACAGCGTGTCGTTGCGCTCGATGCCGCGTAGTTCGTCGTAGTCGAGGGTGACACAGCGGATTCCGCGATCCTCGGCCAGCGTCTTGGCCTGCGGGGCGATGCTCTGGGCGGCCAGGATGCCGGTCACGGGGGCGAGCAGGGGGTCGCGGTTCATCAACTCCAGGTAGCGGGTGAGCTGCTCCACGGCGTCGATGCCGGCGCGGCGCTTGAGCTCCACGGCCACGGAGGCGCCCGTGTGGTCGCGGCAGAGGATGTCCACCGGGCCGATGGCCGTCATGTACTCGCGGCGGACGAGCGTCCAGCCCGCGCCCAGGGTGGTGATGTGCTCGGCGAGCAACTCCTGCAGGTGGGCCTCGACCCCGTCCTTGATGAGCCCCGGGTCCACGCCCAGCTCATGGCTGGTGTCGTGGATGATCTCCTCCATGGTGAGGACGAGCTTCTCGCCGGTCTTGCCGTGGGTCACCGTCCAGGTGCCCTCCTCCTCGCGGAGCTTGCACGGCGGGTTCATCCAGTTCAGCGGCTTGAAAGCCCGGTCGTCGGCATGGATGGAGACGCTGCTGTCGGCCTTGATGAGGATGAGCCGAGGCGCCATCGGAAGATGGGCGGTGAGCTTCCCGACGTAATCCACGCTGCACCGCGCGATGACCAGACGCATTACCGAAGCCTATCGGCCCGGCGGCGCCCCGATCCCCGAGATCCGGCCACGGCGGCGGCTCCATCGCGCCGCCCGCGTCCGTACGCGTGAGCGGCCGGCTCACGCGTACGGCTTGGCGAGCACGGTCAGCGGACCGCCTCGGAGAGTTTGACGCGGGCGCCCGTGCGCAGCACCGCGCGCTGGTAGATGCGCGCGCCGAGCAGGAGCGTGCCCACCGTGGCCAGGAGCATCAGGGCCGAGCCCGTCGCGATCTCCCAGGCGAGCACCTCGCCCCCGGCCATCCGGACCGGCATGACCATCGAGGAGAACGGCGGCACCATCGACAGGATCCTGGCCACCGCGCTGCTGGGCTGGACCGCCGCGAAGTAGGCCACCAGGTAGGTGATCGTCATGAGCATCGTCATCGGCGTCAGCACACTGTTCGCGTCCTCCTGCCTGGACACCAGCGACCCGAGCGCCGCCGCCAGCGCGGCGAAGAACGCGTAACCGAGGATGAACCAGAACAGGGTGCTGATCACGATGCCCGTCATACCCGGGGGCAGCTCGGCCACGAAGCCGGTCGCCGTCGCCGCGCCGAGACCGGCCACGATGATCACGACGAGATTGGCCAGCGCGAGGGTGCCCAGCCCCAGGATCTTGCCGCCGAGCAGCTGCCATGGGCGGATCGAGGTCAGCAGGATCTCCACGATCCGGCTGCCCTTCTCCTCGATCACTCCCATGGCGACGTACATGGAGGAGTAGATGAGCAGGAAGAACAGGACCATGACCAGCAGGGACGCGATGCCCACCCGCACGCTCGCGTAGCGGGCGTCGGCGCCGACCGAGACCTGCTCCAGGGGGGCGACCTGCATCGCCTGGGCGACCTTGGCCGCGTCCAGGCCCGCGTCGGCCAGCTGACTCTGGGTCTGGACGGTCTGGTGCGCGTTCTCCAGCAGCAGGCCCAGCTCGCGGTCGACCTCGCCGTCGGCGAGCACCCTGCGGCCGTCCACCACCGCGGCGTCCACGTCGCCGGCGTTGACCGCGTCGCTCGCGGCGGCCTCGTCGGGGAACTCCCTGACGGCGATCGTCACGTCCTTGGCCGTGCCGGTCAGGACCGGCTGCAGCGCCTGCGACTGCGGTCCGACGAGGCCCACGGTGTAGGAGTCGGGCCCCGAGAAGAGCTTGGGCAGGAACGCGAGCGCGCTGACCAGCACGGCGCTCACCACCAGCCCGATGACGAACGCCTTCGTACGGCCGCGCGTGATGATCTCCCGCCGCGCGACCAGCAGCAGCTCGCTCACGCGACCGCCTCCCTGAAGATCTCGGTGAGTGTGGGCCGCTGCCAGCCGAAGTGCTCGACCTTTCCGGCCTCGACCGCGAGGCGCAGGATGTCCTGGCCGTCGCCGTCCACGTCCGCGACGAGGACCTCGTCGCCCTTCTCGACGACCTCTCCCGGCAGGGACGCGGCCCAGCCGGGGGAGGCGTCCCTGACGACCACCCTGAGCCGGCCGCGTCCCTCCCGGTCGCGCAGGTCGTCGACGGTGCCGCTGGCCACCATGCGGCCGGCGGAGATGATGCCGACCGAGTGGCAGAGCCGCTCGACGAGGTCCAGCTGGTGGCTGGAGAAGAGCACGGGCACGCCCGCCTCGCACCGTGCGGCGAGCACCCCGGCCAGCGCGTCGACGGCGAGCGGGTCGAGCCCGGAGAAGGGCTCGTCCAGCACGAGCACCTCGGGGGTGTGCACCAGCGCCACCGCGAGCTGCACGCGCTGCTGGTTGCCCAGGGAGAGCGCGTCCACCGTGTCGGCCGCGCGTTCGGTGAGCGAGAGCTGTTCGAGCAGGTCGCCGGTGGCCTTTTTCGCCCCGCTCGCGGTCAGGCCGCTGAGCCTGCCGAAGTACTCGACCTGCTCGGAGACCCGCATCTTCTGGTAGAGGCCACGCTCTTCGGGCATGTAACCGAACCGGCGCCGGTCTTCGAACGTCAGGGGCCGGCCGTCGCGGAGCACCGAGCCCGAGTCGGCGGTCAGCACGCCCATCAGGATGCGCATCGTGGTGGTCTTGCCCGCGCCGTTGGCTCCGACGAAGCCGAACATCTCGCCTGGTTTCACGGAGAACGTCACCCCGCCCAGAGCGGTCTTGTCGCCGTATCGTTTGTGTAGATCGTTTATCTCGATCATGGGGGAGGTCCCTCGGTAAGGCGTCTCAGCACGGAGACGTAGTCATGGAACGCCCGGCGGCCCTCGTCGGTGAGGGCCAGCCAGGTGCGTGGGCGTTTACCCACGAAGGCCTTCTCCACGCGCACGTAGCCGGCCTCTTCCAGGGTGATGACATGCTTGGAGAGCAGGGAGTCGCTGACCTCGATGGTGTCGCGGAGGAAGCGGAACTCGGCCCTGTCGGTGGCCGCCAGAGCGGCCATGATCGACAGCCGGACGGGCGCGTGGATGACGTCGTCAAGGGCGTGCCGGGGGTGCGAGCCCGTACCACCTCCGGCTCCGTCCAGGCCGCTCACCGCTCCGCCCGTAGCACGCGCCACGCCGCGTAGAAGGGCGGGACGCTCGCGCAGACCGTCAGTGTGACCAGCGTCGCGATCCAGCCGGGACCCGGGTCGTCGGGGCGGAAGAACGTCCCGAACACGAACACGGCCAGGAAGGCGACGAGGTAGGTGACCGTCACCGGCCCGGTGGACTTGTTGGCCCAGGTGACCTCGCGGTCCTGGATTCCCATCCGGCCGAGGTACCAGGCGAACACGACGGTCAGCGCCACCCATGCCACCCCGACCACGGCCCGGGACCAGCCGGGGCCGAGATACATGATCGGCCAGTACGCGATCGTGGCCAGGCCGAGGATCGCGTAGAGCAGGCCGACGACGCGTGCCGGTCGCCGGGTGCGCCGGTCGACCTCGCCGATCTGCCGCAGCGCCTCCTCCGGTGTCAGGTCGTCTCCCATGCCCCCTCCAGTCTTCATGTACTCAAATACTAATTACTACTCAACTCTCATTCAAGTACTTTCTTTCAGCTCCTGGGATGTCCGACCGGCTTTTGGGTAGCCGATCCCTCTCTGGGAGACTGTTGCGGTTCAAGGAACGGGCGGTTTGTCGCGCGGCGCGGGATCCGCGGACAGGGTGGGGAGAACGATGGCGGGCAGTTTCGAGACGGTCGGCGTGGTCGGCCTCGGCACGATGGGCGCCGGGATCGCCGAGTGCTTCGCCCGTGCCGGCATCGCCGTGATCGGCGTGGAGGCCGGCCCTGAGGCGTTGACGCGAGGCCGGGGCCATCTGGAGGACTCCACGGGCCGCGCGGTCGTCAAGGGCAGGCTGAGCGAGGCCGAGAGGTCGGAGATCCTCGGCCGGGTGACCCTCACCACCTCGCTGGAGGATCTCGCGGACGCCGACCTGGTGATCGAGGCCGTTCCGGAGGTCATGGTTTTCAAGCGGGCGCTCTTCACCGACCTGGATCGGATCTGCAAGCCGTCCGCGGTGCTCGCCACCAACACCTCCTCGCTCTCGGTCACCGAGATCGCGGCCACCACCGGCCGCCCCGGCCGGGTGATCGGCATGCACTTCTTCAACCCGGCCCCGGTCATGAGACTGGTCGAGGTGATCCACACGCTGATCACCGACGACGGCCTGGCCGGCGAGGTCGCCGACCTCGCGCGCCGGCTAGGCAAGACCCCGGTGACCGTCGGCGACCGCGCCGGGTTCGTGGTCAACCGGCTGCTACTGCCCTACCTCAACCACGCCGCGGTCCTGCTGGAGAACGGCGTGGCCACTCGCGACGGCATCGACACCGCGATGAGGCTCGGTGCCGGGCTGCCGATGGGCCCCTTCGCCCTGCTCGACCTGATCGGCCTGGACACCTCGTACGAGGTGCTGAGCGTGCTCTTCAGGGAGAGCCACGACCGCCGTCACGCCGCCGCGCCGATCCTGCGCGAGCGGGTCGCGGCCGGACTGCTCGGCCGCAAGTCGGGTGGCGGCTTCCACCGGGCCGCCGAACCGGAACCGGCGGCGGACGAGCCCTCGACCGGCCTGGTCGCGGTGCTGGGCGAGGGAGGTGACGCCTTCGCCGCCAGGCTCTCCGCCGCGGGCTTCAAGACCGTGCCCGTGCAGGACGCGGAGACGGTCGTCGCGCTGTCCAGCGTTCCCGTCGTCGAGCTGGCCCCCGGGCTCCCGCACCCCGAGCGCCTGGTCGGCCTGCACCTGGTGGGCGACCAGGTCGCCGAGGTCGCCTCCACCGCGCTCACCGGGCCCGAGGTCGCGCGGGCCGTGGAGGGGATGGTCCGGCTCATCGGCCTGGTCCCGGTGCCGTGCCGGGACAGGGCCGAGTTCGTGGTCGACGCGCTCCTGTACCCGTACCTCAACGACGCCGTCCGGATGTACGACTCCGGCTATGCGACCCGCGACGACATCGACAACGCGATGCGGCTCGGCTGCGGTTACCAGGCGGGACCGTTCGAGACGCTCGACGAGTTGGGCCTGGAGACCGTCCGCGACGGCCTGCGCGCCCTGTACGCGGAGTACCGCGAACCGTTCCTCGCGCCCGCGCCGCTGCTGGAGCAGCTCGTCGCGGCGGGGGTCCGGAGCTTCCGAGACCTGCCGTGAGCCCCCGCAGGGCCCGTCGGGCCGACCCGTTCGACCGCGGTGGCAACCGGGGTGCGGCCCGCCCCCTCGGCGGCTCCGTGCCCGGTGTCGACCAGACGGAGGAATGGCCCGACGGAGACTGGCAGGTGCGCCGGGTCACCGGCGGCGCGGCGGACAAGGTCTACCGCTGCCCCGGCTGCGACCAGGAGATCAGGCCGGGCCTGCCGCACCTGGTCAGCTGGCCCGCCTGGCAGGGCGGCGAGGAGGAGCGCAGGCACTGGCACACCGCGTGCTGGCGCAACCGGGTCAGGCGCGGTCCTGGCAGAAGCAGATACTGACCGGCGTGGATCGCCGGTCGTGGTGAGGAGAGACATGGAGATCCGGGCCTCTACGGTGCTGCCCGCGCGCAGGGAGCCGATCGAGCTGCACACCGGTGACGGGCTGACACTCGTCGGTGAGCTGGCCCTTCCCGCGGAACGGCCTCCGGTGGCCACGCTGGTCTGCCTGCACCCGCTGCCCACCCACGGCGGCATGATGGACAGCCACGTCTACAAGAAGGCGGCGAACCGGCTGCCCGCCCTCGCCGACCTGGCGGTGCTGCGGTTCAACACGCGCGGCACCACCTCCGAGCGGGGAACGTCCCAGGGGGCCTTCGGTAAGGGTGAGGACGAGCGCCTGGACGTCGCCGCGGCCCTGGAGTACGCCGACTTCCACGACCTGCCCCGGGTCTGGCTGCTCGGCTGGTCCTTCGGTACCGAACTGGCGCTCAAGTGGGGCCGCGACCCGCTGGTGGAGGGGGCGATCCTCCTCTCCCCGCCGCTGCACAGGGCTACCGACGCCGACCTCGACGGGTGGGCGGAGTTCGGGCGGCCGCTGACCGCGCTGGTTCCGGAGTTCGACGACTACCTCCGTCCCGAGCAGGCCCGCGAGCGCTTCGCCAGGGTGCCCCAGGCCGAGGTCGTCGGGGTGGACGACGCCAAGCACCTGTGGGTCGGCGAGCCGTACGTGCGGATCGTCCTCAACGAGATCGTCCTACGGGTCAATCCGGCCGCCCACCCCCTCCCCACCGAGGTCGCCGACTCGTAGGTACCCTGTCCGGTTCGGGCCCGTCCCGGAATCCTCGTCGCCGTATCGCCTGCCGGGTCCCATTCGTTGACCGCGGAGTTACCACAACGTCATAAACGGTTGTGGAACCGGGGGTGCCAGACGGGGGCTCCGGGAATACGGTGGACGGCGTGCGGCTGTACACGCGATCGGCTGGAGAGGGGCTTCCGGTCGTCCTCCTTCACGCGTTCCCCCTGTCATCGGCCATGTGGCTGGCCCAGCGTGAGGGCCTGGCCGAGGTCTGCAAGGTCATCACCCCCGATCTGCGCGGTTTCGGCGGCTCGGTGCTGGGCGGGGACGTTCCCTCCCTCGACGTGATGGCCGACGATGTCGTGCGCCTGCTGGACAGCGAGGGCGTCGACCGCGCGGTCGTCGGCGGCCTGTCCATGGGCGGCTACGTGACGATGGCCCTGTGCCGCCGCCACCCCGACCGGCTGCTGGGGGTGATCCTCGCCGGCACGAAGGCGGGTGCCGACCCGGAGGCCGCGAGATCCAACCGCGAGCGGATCGCCGCCGCGGTGCTCCAGGAGGGCACCTCCGTCCTGCTGAAGGAGTTGCTGCCGGGGCTGGTCGGGCAGACCACGGTGCGGAGCAGGGCGATGGTGTTCGGCCGGGTGCGCGGGCTGGTCCAGTCGGCTCCGCCGACGGCCGCGGCCTGGGCGCAACGGGCCATGGCCGGCCGTCCCGACTCCTTTGACACGCTGCGGGCGATCAAGACGCCGGTCCTGGTGATCGTGGGCGAGGAGGACGAGATCACCCCGCCCGCGGAAGCGGGCGCGATGGTCGAGGCGGTGCCCGACGGGCGGCTGGCCGTCATCGAGAAGGCCGGCCATCTCAGCGCGATCGAGCAGCCCGAGGCGTTCAACCGGGCGGTGTCGGACTTCATCGCCGAGCTTGCCGGGGGATCACCACCTCGCGGATGAGCAGGGCGATCGCCGCGGCCAATCGAGATCGACCGGCGCCGTTGCAGCGCCTCGACGGCCGGGTTGAGTCCCACGGCGAGGACGATCACGTTTGGCGAGGTGACCACCGCCTGGGCGCTCGCCCATGCGGTCAGGCCGACGATGAACGGGCTCTCGGCCAGGGGTTTTCCCGGCTGCCCGTAGGGCGCCCGGCCCTGGCGAGCCTCTCCGGGGGAACCGGTCGAGACCCGGTACGGGACATTCTCGTACGGGACCCTGGCGGGCACCTCGAAGGGCGGGACCGGCTCCCGGCCCGGGGCGGGGCCCCGGAATCGTCGGACACCGGTGACGCTTCGGGCACTGCCGATCCTGACGGTGGGTAAGAGGGGCAGGTAAGTGGGGCCGGTAGCCGAGAGAGCCTGGTGACCGTGAAGGTCACCAGGCTCTCTCGTCAGCCGTCGTCAACGCCCCGGAGTCAGCGGCCGCCTATTCCTGCCACCACTCCGCGTCGTCGTCCTTCTCCGCCCTGGCGGGAGTCGGAACCGGCTTCTCGGCACCGTTGGTGGCGGCGGGGATGGCCGGCTTCGGCGGGGCCGCGGTGATCGCGGGCTCCGGGTCGGCGGCCGGGAGCGGCGCGCCACCGAGCAGCTGGCGCAGCTGCGCGAGGTGGCTGGTGATGCTGTCGCGCTGGCGGGTCAGCTCGTCGACCTGTCGCTGGGCGACAGAGCGGCTCCGCTCGGATTCCGCCTTGGCCTCGGAGACGATGGACTCGGCGCTCGACTTGGCCTCGGACACGACCTGGTCGGCGTTCTTGCGCGCGTTGGCCAGCAGCTGCTTGGCGTGCGTGTCGGCCTCGCGGCGGGTCTGCTCGGCCTGCTGGGTGGCCTTGGTGGCGCGCTGCTCGGCGGTGGCCGCACGCTGCTCGGCCTCGGCGACCAGCTTCTGGGTGGCGGCCTGCGCGGTGGCGTGGCGCTCGGCCTCCTGGCGCTCGGCCTCCTCGCGCCGGGCGGCGAGCTGGATCTCGAACTCCGCCTCGTCCTGGGCCCGCTTGGCCTCGGACTCCTCAAGCACCCGCTGGGCCTGGGCGCGCATCTCGTCGGCCTGGCGCTTGGCGGTGGTGAGGACCTCGTCACGCTCGCGCTTGGTCGAGGCGCGAAGCTGGGCCACCTCGCGCTCGGTGGTGGTGCGCAGTTTGGCGATCTCGCGCTCGGCGTCGGCGCGCTTCTCGGCCACCTCGTGGTCGGCGGTGGCCCGCAGCTTGGAGACCTCGCGCTCGGTGGTGGCGGTCAGCTCGTCGGCCTCGCGGCGGGCGGTCGAGCGGATCTCCTCGGCCTCGCGCTCCGCGGTGGTGCGCATCTCGTCGACCTCGCGGGTGGCGAGGGCGCGCTTCTCCGCGGCCTCGTTCTCCGCGGCGGCACGCAGGTCGGCGGCCTCGACCTTGGAGGCCGCCTTGATCTCGTTCGCCTCGGACCTGGCTGCCTGGACCAGCTCGGTCGCCTGTTCCTCAGCCAGGCGGAGCAGTTGCTCGATCCGGGCGCCGAGGCCGGAGTAGGTCGGGCGCTCCTGCTCCTGAAGTTGGCGCTGGGAGTCGGACAGATCCCGCTGCAGGTTCTGGACCTGCTCCCGGGACTGCCGAAGCTCACCGTCGATTTGCTTTAGATGGTCGTGGACCTGGTGCCGGTCATAGCCCCGGAGCACCACGTCGAATTCCCGAGCGGGGGCGTCTTCAAAGAAGTTGTTGAGCTGGGCGTCGATGTCGGACTGCATGGAGGCTCGATCCTGGGTTGTCGAGACGGCTACACGGGCCGGACGGGGGTTTCAGGCATCCGAAGCGGGAGCCGGGGCGGGATCCACGTCCGGTGGTACGCCAGCGTACTCCGCCGTTGCCGAGTTGGCGGTCTCGTCCGACTTTATGCGCGACTTGTTACGTATCGGCGTTTCTTGCATTCGACGTGGCCTCAGCTTGCCTTTCCGGAGCCTGTACGAGTTCGGTAAGCATTCCTCCCACGTCTTTGGGGTGAAGAAAGGCGATGGACGAACCCATGGAGCCGTGGCGCGGCCGTTCGTCGAGCAGTCGGACGCCCCTGCCGCCGATCGTGTCCAGAGCACGCACGACGTCCGGAACACCGAAGGCGACATGATGAACGCCTTCCCCGCGCTTCGCGAGAAATTTACCGACCGGCGTGTCGGAACCGAGCGGTTCGAGGAGCTGGATATACGATCCACCGCCCTCCCCGTCGGCGATGTGCAGCATCGCCTCCTTCACCCCCTGCTCGGCGTTCACCTCGCGGGCCACTACCGTGAGCTCGAAGGTCTGCTCGAAAAAAGCGATCTTCTCCTCAAGATCGTGGCAGGCGATTCCCACGTGGTCGATGCGCATGAACATAGAGCCATCCTCCTTCAAGGTCACCGATGTGCCCATGGGTATGGTGGCAAAGTCGCTCCAAGCCCTGTCAGGGAGGCCCCCTGTTATGTCCGTTTCCGTCATCGTCTCCGGGGCTCGAACCCCCATCGGCCGACTGCTCGGCTCGCTGTCCGGCCTGTCGGCCGTCGAACTCGGCGGCATCGCGATCAAAGCCGCGCTGGAGCGTTCCGGCGTCGCTCCAGAGGCGGTACAGTACGTGATCATGGGGCAGGTGCTCCAGGCGGGTGTGGGTCAGATGCCCTCCCGCCAGGCCGCCGTCAAGGCGGGCATCCCGATGTCCGTGCCATCCCTGACGATCAACAAGGTCTGCCTTTCCGGCCTGGACTCCATCGCCCTGGCCGACCAGCTCATCCGGGCCGGTGAGTTCGACATCGTGGTCGCGGGCGGCATGGAGTCCATGTCGAACGCCCCGCACCTGCTGCCCGGCCTGCGCAAGGGCGTGAAGTACGGTGCCGCCGGCATCATCGACTCGATGGCCTTCGACGGCCTCACCGACGTCTACGACCAGGTGGCCATGGGCGAGTCCACCGAGCGGCACAACGCGCGCTTCGGGCTGACCCGCGAGGAGCAGGACGAGTTCTCCGCCCGCTCCCACACGCTCGCCGCCGCCGCGATCAAGAACGGGACCTTCGACGACGAGATCGTGCCGGTGGCGATCCCGCAGCGCAAGGGCGAGCCGACGGTCTTCTCCGCCGACGAGGGCGTGCGCGGGGACACCACGGTCGAGGTCCTGTCGCGACTGCGACCGGCGTTCACCAAGGACGGCACGATCACCGCCGGGTCCGCCTCGCAGATCTCCGACGGCGCCTGCGCCGTCGTCGTGATGTCCAAGGCCAAGGCCGAGGAACTCGGTCTTGAGTGGCTGGCCGAGATCGGCGCCCACGGCAACGTCGCCGGGCCCGACAACTCGCTCCAGTCCCAGCCGGCCAACGCGATCAAGCACGCCCTCGGCAAGCAGGGACTCGTCGCCGGTGACCTCGACCTGGTGGAGATCAACGAGGCCTTCGCCCAGGTGGTCCTGCAGTCGGTCAAGGAGCTCGACGTCCCCCTCGACAAGGTCAACGTCAACGGCGGCGGCATCGCGGTCGGCCACCCGATCGGCGCCTCCGGCGCCCGCATCGTCCTCGCCCTCGCCTACGAGCTCAAGCGCAGGGGCGGCGGCCTCGGCGCGGCCGGCCTCTGCGGCGGCGGCGGGCAGGGCGACGCTCTGATCATCCGCGTTCCCTCGGCATGACCTTGGAGGTCTCCGACCTGGTCGCGCTGGCCAGGGAGGGCCGACCCCGGGCCGTGGCCCGGTTGATCTCCATGGTCGAGAACGGTTCCCCCGGACTCAGGGAGATCGCCGCGCTGCTCTGCGCCGACCGGCCACACCAGGCCCGGATCATCGGCCTGACCGGCCCGCCCGGCGTCGGCAAGTCGACCTCCACGGGGATGCTGGTCCACGCGTTCCGCAGGCGTGGCGTGAGGGTCGGCGTGCTCGCCGTCGACCCTTCCTCGCCGTTCACCGGCGGGGCGCTGCTGGGCGACCGGGTCCGGATGCAGGACCACGCCACCGATCCGGACGTGTTCATCAGGTCGATGGCGAGCAGGGGCCACCTGGGCGGGCTGTCGTGGGCCACGCCCCAGGCGCTGCGCGTCCTGGAGGCGGCCGGCTGCGAGGTCATCCTCGTCGAGACCGTCGGTGTCGGCCAGGCGGAGGTCGACATCGCCTCGCTGGCCGACACCACGGTCGTGCTGCTCGCCCCGGGGATGGGCGACGGCGTCCAGGTGGCCAAGGCGGGCATCCTGGAGATCGCCGACGTGTTCGTGGTGAACAAGGCCGACCGAGAGGGGACCCAGGCCGCGATCCGCGAGCTCCGCAACATGATCGCCCTGGTCGACCGGCCCTGGAGGCCGCCGATCGTGCCGACCGTGGCACTGCGGGGGGAGGGCGCCGAGGAGGTGGTCGCGGCCCTCGACGGCCACCTGGCCTATCTGGAGGGGGCGGGCGAGCTCGTCCGCCGCCGCCAGGCCAGGGCCCGGGACGAGATCGAGGCGATCGCTCTCACCACCCTGCGCTCCCGCTTCGCCGACCTGCACGGAGACCGGCGCCTCGACGCCCTCGCCACCCGCGTTCTGGACGCGGAACTCGACCCCTACACCGCGGCTGACGAGCTTCTGACGGCGGTGGGGCGGCCGGGCTGATCCCCCGGCACTGAGCGGCGCCCGCGAACCCTCACCGCGCTTCCAAGGTGTCCCAAGGGGCGGGCGAGGTCGTCTCCGCGGCGGCGCGCCGCCGAACCCGGTGAGCGTGGGCGGGGCCCCGCACCGGCCGGAGCGCCGAGGGCCGGGACGCGGGGGCGTCAGGTCTCGTCGGCGAACTTGACGATGACCTTCTCGAAGCCGAGCCCCTTCAGCATGCCCTCAAGCATGATCTTGGTGTTCTGGTCGGCGCGGTTGCGCAGATCGCTGGCCAGAGCGGCTTCGGCGATCTTCTTCTCGGCCAGCACGTAGAGCTCCTGCTGGTCTGAGGGGGAGGAGGACAGGAAGTCCTCGACCCGGTCCAGCAGACCGCGCTGCTGGGCGTAGACATAGGAGCGCTTGTTGTCGAGATTCGGCTTCTCCAGCTGGGCGCGGGGCAGCCTGACCGTGACCTCGGTGCGGTCGGGGGAGACCGTCAGCCCGCCGTTGCCGATGCCGCCGAAGTCGACGTAGGCGTCTACGCCACCGGCACCGACGAAGAGCGTCCGGCTGCCCTTGACCGCGTCGGGCAGGAAGGCGGCGTCCTTCTCCAGGTCGACCACGACCTGGAAGTTGCCGGTGGCGGCCTCGAAACGGCTGAGGTTGTGAATGGACTCCAGCAGCACGGGCTGGCTGCGGTCGATCGTGGCCTCGCCGAACGGGTTCAGCCACGACCAGGTCAGGCGAGCACCCACGACGAGAAGAACCATGACGACGAGCAGCCCGGCGAGGAAACGCCAGCGGCGCCTGCGAGGCGCCGCCTGGGGGGTCTCGGGCGGAGCTTCTTGGGAGGCTTTCACGAAGCTCTCCTTCCCCGGGGGGCGACCTTCTCACGCCGAGCCTATGCCGATCTTGTCAGCCCCGTGGCGACGGCGGCGTGCCGCCTTCGGCGAAGGGGGCACGCCACGGGGCGGGCGGGACGCCCGTCCCGGGCGGCGGCGGCCCGCCGGGTGCCTGGTGGACGGGGCCTGACCTGGGCTCGGGCCCGGTCGAGGTGCCTCCCGCCCCCTGCCCCGGCTGGCCGTACTGTCCTGTCTGGGCGGTCTGCCCGGACTGGCCGCCAAAGTGAGTGCTTTGTAACCGGCAGCCGGTGAAGTCCGCGTAGTAGAGCCGGAGCCAGTCGCGCCGCTGGACGTCCGTGAGCCCCGAGAACCACGCCGCCGCGTACCGGTGCTCCGCGAGCGGCCCGCCGGGAAGCGGCTCACCCCGCAGCCACGCGGCCACGATGTCGCGGTAGCCCGCCGCGGGAGTGGCGTCACACCGCGCGGCCAGGCCGTCGACGAACTCGTCGGCCGCCTTCTCGGCGAACCCCGTGGCCAGATCGTCCACGTGGATCGCGATCACGCCCGCGGAGAGGGCGGAACCGTCACGCCTGGGGTGCTGCTCCACCCGGGAGAACTCCCCGGGTGTCCCGGCCAGCCGGGAGGCGATCTTGATGAACTCCGAGCCCAGTTCGGGTAGTCCGGCGCGCATCCCCGGGTGCACGCAGACCATGATCGGCCACTCCTGGCAGCTGTAGACGATCTGCTGGGCCGAGACCGGCTGCTCCTCGGTGAACAGGCGGGCCATGCCGGTCCCCGCCGCCAGCACCGCGATCAGCGCGGCGGCCAGCACCAGGGCCTGGCGCGTCACGACCGCGGCCCAGCCGAGCAGGAGCGCCGCGCTGATCCCCACCAGCCAGAGCGTCTGGTCGGTGAACGCCGCCGAGTTCAGCCCCTGGAACGGGTCGTACGGCTCCCGCGTGGCGGGGGCGAGCCGGTCGGCCCAGGTCGGCCCGTGACACAGCCAGGTGAACAGGCTGTAGCAACCGAGTCCGGCCAGGACCGGCGTGATCGTCCACGGCATCAGCCAGCCGGTGACCCAGCCGATGACGACGTACAGCGCCAGCCCGGCCACGCCCATCACCAGGCCGCTGGGCAGCAGTCGCCCGGCCTGCTCGGTGATCATGGTCCTGACCGCCAGGACCATGACGGTGGCGGTGAACGCGCCACCCGTCACCACCAGGATCGCCAGCGGCGCCCGCACCGCCTGCCACGGGGTCATCGATCGGCCCCCCGTCCCGCGCCGCCTGCGCACCGCCACCCACGCGGCGAACGCGGCCGCCACCGGGCCGGTCAACCGGAGCGAGCCGATCACCGCGACGATGATGTTCTCCCACGCGCTGACACCGGGAACCAGGACGCTCCACGCCGCGACCACCCCGAGCACGAGCAGGATGGCGACCGCCATCAACCCGCTCTGCTGGAGTTCCTCGCGTGAAACGCCCCTGTGCTCACGCACCGGTGGGCGTGGTGAGAACCCACGCCGAGCCGGTGTAGCCGAAGTGCGTCCGGCGTTCGAACGCCGTCAAGTTGTCGTTCATCAAGCACCCCCCGTGCCGTGAATGTGCGGATGCCGGTCCCCTCGGCACCGGTCCGGCTCGCTTCCCCCGCAGGCCGGACTGAGTCAGCGTGGCCACTTGGCCACGGCCTCACCATTCGATGTGGGAACCATAACGGAGCGTGACGTTTGGCGTCCGGGTTCTTGGTGAAGCCATCAGGATGGTGACTCTACGTATATGGGCGAATCGGGATGAGGCCGCGCTACCGTAGCCCTGTGGTTACCGGTCAGCTGAATCTCCCGTTTGACCCCATCGAGCGTGCCGCGAAGACGTGGCGCGTTCACTTCGGGCCCTCCTCGGCCATGGCCGCCGTCACATCGATCATGAGAGCGCAGCAGATCCTGCTGTCGCAACTGGACACGCTGCTCAAACCGCATGACTTGACCTTCGCCAGATACGAGGCCCTGGTGCTGCTGACCTTCAGCAGGACCGGAGCGCTGCCGCTCTCCAGGATCGGTGAGCGTCTGATGGTCCATCCCACGAGCGTGACCAACACCGTGAGCCGCCTGGAAAGTGCCGGTCTGGTACGTCGCATGCCCAATCCCCGCGACGGCCGGGGGGTGCTCGCCGAGATCACCGACCGGGGGCGGGAGGTCGTCCGCGGAGCGACCGCCGACCTGATGGAGGCCGACTTCGCCATGCCCATGTACGGCGAGGATGAGCTGGAGCAGATGTTCGACCTCCTCAGAACCCTCCGCGTCGCCGCCGGCGACTTTTTTGCTGGCGACGCTAACGCGTCGCGGTGAGGCCGCGTGCCCACGGCGACGCTGGCGCGTCGCGGTTCGGCCGCGTGCCCACGGCGACGCTAACGCGTCGCGGTTCGGCCGCTCTTACCCGGCTCCTTCCCTCGTCGAGGAAGGTCGCTCGTTCCTCGCGACCTTCCTCTCCTCGGTCCAGTCCCCGGCGCGGCCTCACGGGTTGTCCCTTAGGGCATGAACACAGGCACGTCCCCGTGGGAGTCCTTGGGGGCGGGCTCGCTCTCGCCGAGAAGTAGTAGGACGTCCTAGTATTTGGGGGAGGCCACAAGCCGGGGGTAAGCCGCTGCCGTACAGGGGGTTGGCCATGGACGCTGAGCAGGTCGAGGCGGGGCGTGCGCGCTGGCAGGCGCGGTTCGACGGGGCTCGCAGGCGTGAGGCCGAGTTCCGCACCCTGTCCGGGCTCGACGTCGAGCCGGTCTACGGTCCGGACGGCGGTGACCCGCGGATGGAGCGCATCGGCTGGCCGGGGGAGTTCCCCTTCACCCGCGGTCTGCATCCCACCGGCTACCGGGGCAAGGCATGGACCATCCGGCAGTTCGCCGGGTTCGGCAACGCGCGGCAGACCAACGAGCGCTACAAGATGATCCTCGCCGCGGGCGGTGACGGGTTGAGCGTGGCCTTCGACATGCCCACGCTGATGGGCCACGACTCCGACGACCCGCGATCGCTCGGCGAGGTGGGCCACTGCGGCGTGGCGATCGACTCCGTGCTGGACATGGACCTGCTCTTCGAGGGCATCCCGCTCGGCGACATCACCACCTCGATGACGATCAGCGGTCCGGCCGTCCCGATCTTCTGCATGTACGTCGTCGCCGCCGAGCGGCAGGGGGTGCCGGTCACCAGGCTCAACGGCACCCTGCAGACCGACATCTTCAAGGAGTACATAGCGCAGAAGGAGTGGCTGTTCGCCCCCGAGCCGCATCTGCGGCTGATCGGCGACCTGATGGAGTTCTGCGCGGCGGAGGTGCCCGCGTACAAGCCGCTCAGCGTCTCCGGCTACCACATCCGCGAGGCCGGGGCCACGGCCGCCCAGGAGCTGGCCTTCACCCTGGCCGACGGGTTCGGCTACGTGGAGCTCGGCCTGTCGCGCGGCCTGGACATCGACGTCTTCGCCCCCGGCCTGTCCTTCTTCTTCGACGCGCACATCGACTTCTTCGAGGAGATCGCCAAGTTCAGGGCCGCCCGGCGGATCTGGGCGCGGTGGCTGCGCGACGTCTACGGGGCCAGCACGGAGAAGGCCCAGTGGCTGCGCTTCCACACCCAGACGGCGGGCGTGTCACTGACCGCGCAGCAGCCGTACAACAACGTGGTGCGTACCGCGGTCGAGGCGCTCGCGGCGGTGCTCGGCGGCACCAACTCGCTGCACACCAACGCGCTGGACGAGGTCCTCGCGCTGCCCTCCACGAGGGCGGCGGAGATCGCGCTCCGCACCCAGCAGGTGCTCATGGAGGAGACCGAGGTCGTCAACGTCGCCGACCCGCTCGGCGGATCCTGGTACGTGGAGGCGCTGACCGACCGGCTGGAGGCCGAGGCCGAGGCGATCTTCACGAGGATCCGGGAGATGGGCGCCGACGGCACGATGACCTCGGGCATCCTGCGCGGCATCGAGGACGGCTGGTTCATGTCCGAGATCGCCGAGGCGGCCTTCGACTACCAGCGCAAGCTGGAGAAGGGCGAGAAGAGGATCGTCGGGGTGAACTGCCACACGGCGTCCGTCGACGAGCCGCTGGAGATCCTCCGGGTGGGTCACGAGGTCGAGCGCGAGCAGCGCCGCGTCCTCGCCGAGCGCCGCGCCGCCCGTGACCAGGCGGCCGTGGACGCCGCCCTGGCCGTGATGAGGCGGGCGGCCAGGGCGGCGGGCAACATGATCCCCGCCATGCTCGACGCGGCCAGGGCCGAGGCCACGCTGGGTGAGATCTGCGACGTGTTGCGCGGTGAGTGGGGCGTCTACACCGAACCGGCGCGTTTCTAGTGAGGGCGCGTCGGGGCACCGGCCGGGATACGGCAGGATTGGAACCATGAGCCCAGCGGACTTCACTCGACCCGGATCGCTCTACGGCGCCGTCGATCTCGGCGCTCGCAAGCAGGCACTGGAGGCACAGGCGCGGCGGGAGAGCGCCGCACAGGAAACCGGCGGTGTTCCGGCGCCGGTCATCGATGTCGACGACGCCAACTTCGCGACCGAGGTCGTAGAACGCTCCATGAACAGCCTCGTGCTGCTGGAGCTCACCGTCACCCGCGCCGAGCAGGCCAAACAGTACAGCCTGCTGCTGGAGAAACTGGCCGCCGAGAACGCCGGCCGGTGGACCCTGGCCAGGGTCGACGTTGAGATCAACCAGCAGATCGCGCAGGCGCTACGGGTGCAGAACGTGCCCGCCCTGTACGCCATCTTCCAGGGACAGCCGGTGGCCGTGGTTCCGGGCATCGCCACCGAGCCACAGCTCCGTGACTGGCTGTCGCAGCTCATGGAGGCGCTGGCGCAGTATCTCCCGCCCCCCACCGAGGAGGGCGAGGAAAAGCAGGAGCAGCCGCAGGAGCCCCCGGTCGACCCGGACGTGCTCGCCGCCGAGCAGGCCGTCGACGCCGGCGACCTCGACGGCGCGGTGGCCGCGTACGAGCGGCTGCTGGCCCGCTCGCCGAACAACCAGGACGCGAAGCTGGGCCTGGCCGGGCTCGGCCTGATCCGCAGGACGCAGGACGTCGACCCGGCTGACCTGCAGAGCAGGCTGGCCGACCCCGCGGACATCGAGGCCCAGCTCCTGGCCGCCGACTTCGAGATGCTCTCCGGCGAGGTGGACAGGGCCTTCGACCGGCTCGTCGACGTGGTGCGCCGCACCTCGGGGGCCGAGCGGGACAGGGCCAGGGTGCACCTGCTCGGCCTGTTCGACACGCTCCCCGGAGACGACCCGTCCATCGCCAGGGCCCGCAGGAACCTGGCCAGCGCCCTGTTCTGAGCACCCCGCCTCCGAGTGCCCGGCCCGGCGGCCCGCCCGCCGCGGGGCGGGTGCCGCCCCGCGGAGCCGTCTTCGGTGACGAGCGTCACGATGGGCCGGGACGGGGTGTTTCGTGACCGCATCTACATGTGCGGGGATCGCCGCCCCCGGTGCGCACACTCCCCTGGTGATGGCACGATGGAGGCATCCCAACTTAAGTTAGTCGCAAAGGAGCGGATCGGCTGTGGCCACCGTGCCGAGTGTGTCGTACTCCATCACCGTGCGCCTGGAGGTGCCCGCCGGCGGCAAGGCCGTCAGCCAGCTCACCCACGCGGTAGAGTCCGCCGGGGGTGTGGTCACCGCGCTCGACGTGACCACGGCCGGGCATGAGACGCTGCGCATCGACGTCACCTGCGCCGCGCGTGACACCGATCACGCGCAGGCGATCGTCGACAAGCTGGAGGGCGTCGAGGGCGTCGTCATCCACAAGGTCTCCGACCGGACCTTCCTCATGCACCTCGGTGGAAAGATCGAGATGCGGTCGAAGGTGCCGCTGCGCAACCGGGACGAGCTCTCCATGGCGTACACGCCCGGTGTCGCCCGGGTCTCGATGGCCATCGCCCGCAACCCCGAGGACGCTCGCCGCCTGACCATCAAGCGCAACACCGTCGCCGTCGTCACCGACGGCTCGGCGGTGCTCGGCCTGGGCAACATCGGCCCGGCCGCCGGACTCCCCGTCATGGAGGGCAAGGCCGCGCTGTTCAAGCGGTTCGCCGACATCGACGCCTGGCCGATCTGCCTGGACACCCAGGACGTCGACGAGATCGTGCGGACCGTGCAGATCATCGCTCCCGGTTTCGGCGGCATCAACCTGGAGGACATCTCGGCGCCGCGCTGCTTCGAGGTGGAGCGGCGGCTGCGCGAGCTGCTGGACATCCCGGTCTTCCACGACGACCAGCACGGCACCGCGATCTGCGTGCTGGCCGCGCTCACCAACGCGCTGCGCGTGGTCGGCAAGGACCTGGGTGAGGTCCGCATCGCCCTCGCGGGCGCGGGCGCGGCGGGTACGGCGGTGCTGCGACTGCTGCTCGCGGCGGGCGCCCGCAACGTGGTCGTCTGCGACTACCTGGGCGCGGTGCACCGCGGGCGCCAGGACCTGGACGACTCGCTCCAGTGGATCGCCGACCACACCAACGCCGATGGCTACGCGGGCGACCTGCGCGGCGCGGTCAAGGGCGCCGACGTGTTCATCGGCGTGTCCGCGCCCGGCATCCTCAACGGCGACGACATCGCCACGATGGCCAAGGACGCCGTGGTCTTCGCGCTCGCCAACCCCGAGCCCGAGGTCTCGCCCGACATCGCTCGTGAGCACGCAGCCGTGGTCGCCACCGGCCGCTCCGACTATCCGAACCAGATCAACAACGTGCTGGCCTTCCCCGGCGTCTTCCGCGGCCTGCTCGACGCGCAGGCCACCGTGGTCAGCCAGGAGATGCTGCTGGCCGCGGCCAAGGCGCTGGCCGACGTGGTGACCACCGAGGAGCTCGGCCCCAACTACATCGTCCCCAGCGTGTTCCACCCGGACGTGTCGGGCGCCGTCGCGGCGGCCGTGCGCGAGTCGGCCGGCGGCCGTGCGCGTACGGGTATGACGGAGGCCTGAGGCCCGTCGTCGGGCCGTCGTCACCGTCCCGTTCCGCGATCTTCGCTCCATGGAGTTCCGTCCTGTGCGCGTCGCGTGACGAGCGCATGAGGTCCGGGTCATCAGAAGGGCGGGGGGAGCAGCGCGAAGGGGTGTTCACCCCTCATGATGGAGGTATGGCGGAGGCGATCTACGTCGGTGGGCTTCTGGTGGCCACCCCGCAGCTGGAGGATCCCAACTTCCGGCGCAGCGTGGTCCTGGTGCTGGAGCACGACCTCGATGGCGGCACCCTGGGCGTGGTGCTCAACAGACCGAGTGACATCTCGGTGACCCAGGTGCTGCCGACCTGGGACACCATGGTCACCGGCCCGTCCGTGCTGTTCCAGGGAGGCCCAGTGCAGACCGACAGCGCCTTGGCGCTGGCCGCGGTGCCGAGCGGGCAGGAGCCGCTCGGCTGGCGGCGGCTGCACGCGGGCACCGCGGCGGTCTCCAGGCTCGGCACCGTCGACCTCGACGCGCCGCCGGAGATCCTCGCCGGGGAGATCGCCCAGATGCGCATCTTCGCGGGGTACGCCGGATGGTCGGCCGGGCAGCTGGAGAGCGAGATCGGCGAGGGCGCCTGGTACGTCGTGGACTCGGAGCCCGGCGACACCTTCCACCACGATCCCGAGTCGCTCTGGCGGGCCGTGCTCCGCCGCCAGCGGGGCGAGCTGGCCTACGTGGCCACCTGCCCCGACGACCCGTCGATGAACTAGGTCCTGTCCTGCGGATCTTGCCGTGGCGAGGATCGGTCAGGTGGTGTCTCGCAAGGCGGAGGAGGGAGCCGCAGCGTGCTGCGGTGACCGACGACAA
>NZ_JBEXGU010000010.1:0-106471 GCF_040607515.1 Streptosporangium sp. NPDC005286
GAGACCGAGTCGGATCTGGGCTCCAACCCGCCGCCGGCCCGTCCGGGCCAGCAGGTCATGGTGGTCTACGACCCCGAGCGACCCCAGCGCGCCCGCCTGGACGGGGTGGGCGGCAGAGGCGTGCTCCTCGGCGTGCTGTTCCTGACCGTCGGGGCGATCATCCTGGTGGTCCCCCTGGTCGTCGCGGTCAGCTTCTGGTTGTGAGGGCGGGGGGGCGGACTCGCGCGGCGGTCGTACGGGCTCGGGTGCTCGCGTAGAGGACGCCGGAGATGATCAGGGTGGCGGCGGCGAGTTTGAGGCCGGAGACGGGCTCGCCGGTGAACAGGGCGGCCGAGGACATGCCGAAGACCGGGACGAGCAGGGCGGAAGGCGCGACCACCGAGGCGTCGTAGCGCTGGAGCAGGAAGCCCCAGATGCCGAAACCACCGAGGGTGGAGATCAGTGCCACGTAGAGCACGGACAGGCTCCCCTCCACCGAGAACTCCAGCCGGGGAACACCCTCCACCAGCAGGGACAGGGCCAGCATGGGCAGGGTCGCGACCGCGCTGATCCAGACCATGAAGCGGAACGAGCTGGGCGGGGCGGCGCTCCTGACCGCGATGTTGCCCACGCTCCAGAAGAACGCCGCGCCGACGACCAGCAGGAACGCGCCGATGGGGCCGCCGGTGCCCAGGTCGGCGGCGATCAGCACCAGGCCGGCGAGCGCGACGGCCATGCCGGTGATCCGCCGCGCGGTGAGCCGCTCCCCCAGCAGCACGACGGCCAGGACGGCGGTGAAGACCGCCTGAACCTGGACGACGAGCGAGGTCAGCCCGGCGGGCATGCCCGCCCGCATGCCCATCAGCAGCAGGGTGTACTGGCCGATGCCGAGTGTGGCACCGGCGACGAGCACCTTCCGCCAGGGCACCCCGGGGCCGCCGACGAACAGCAGCGCGGGGAAGGCGGCCAGGGCGAAGCGCAGCGCCACGTAGAACAGCGGTGGAAAGTGCCGGAGCCCGACCTCCATGACGACGAAGTTGAAGCCCCAGAGGGCGGTGAGGCCGATGGCGAGGAGGAGGTGCCGGGTACGCATACATCCATCGTCGTTTTCAGCGATATTTCAGCACAAGTGAGAATTTCTGGTTTATGTCGTTTAGAGTTGCTTATGTGTTGGATCTCAATCGGCTCAAGGCGCTGCACGCGGTCTCCGTCTACGGATCGGTGGGCGCGGCGGCCGAGGCGCTCATGGTCACCCCCTCCGCGGTCTCCCAGCAGCTCGCCAAGCTGGAACGGGAGACCGGCGCGACCCTGCTGGAGCGCAACGGGCGCGGGGTGCGGCTGACCGACGCGGCGGGGCTGCTCGCCGACCACGCCGGGCGCATCCTCGCGCTGGTCGAGACGGCGGAGGCCGACTTCGAGGCACTGCGAGGGCAGGTCGTGGGGCGGCTCTGCATCGGCGCCTTCCCCACGGCGGCCAGGGGGCTGATGCCCGCCGCGCTGGCCCTGCTGCGTACCCGCCACCCCGACCTGAGGCTCCAGCTCATGGAACGCGAGCCCTCGCGGCAGATCCGCGAGGTGGCCAGGGGAGAGCTCGACCTCGCGGTGATCCAGGACTGGATGAACCGCCCGCTGGCGATCTCCGAGGGGCTGTCCCGGGCGACGCTCTTCGACGACATCGCCGACGCGATCCTGCCCGCGACCCACCCGCTGGCGGACCGCTCCGAGATCGAGCTGGCCGAGCTGTCCGGGGAGCAGTGGATCAGCTCCTCACCGGGCACGGTCTGCCACGACTGGCTGGTCTACACGCTGCGCTCGGCCGAGGTGGAGCCGGACATCGCCTGCATGGCGGATGAGTACCCCACCCAGATGGCCCTCGTCTCGGCCGGGCAGGGGTGCGCGATCATTCCCCGGCTGGGTCGTGACTTCGTCCCCTCCGGGGTGCGGGTCGTCCCGATCAGGTCGCGCCCGACCCGCAGGCTTTATGCGCTCTGGCGCAGTGACGCGGCCCGCCGCCCGGCGATCCGTGCCGCGGTCGAGGCGCTGAAGGCCGTCTCCGCCGATTTCCACATCCCCATCTCCGAGTCCGTCGGGGCGCCGTCCACCGTCCTGGCCGGGAACGTTCACCCGGTCGAGTGAGGATTCGCGGTCACCGCGCCAGGTGCGCCGTCCCGTGAGGCCGAAGACGTGCCCGGGGACCGTGGCAGGCAGCGGATCCAAGGACCTGCAAAGGGCGTCCAAGGGACAAGGCCTAGCTGATGGCGATCGTCACCACGCCGCCGACGATGACGCAGGCGGCCAGCAGCCGCCTGGTCAGGTCGCCCTCGGCCAGCAGCCTGCCGCCGAGCAGCACCGCGACGAGCACGCTGACCTCCCGTACCGGGGCCACCGCGCTGATCGGCGAGAAGGTGAACGCGGTCAGCGCCAGCAGGTAGGAGAGCGGCATCAGCACCGCCGCGCCGAGCACCCGCGTCCAGTGCTCGCGCCAGACGGGCAGGACCAGAGCCCGGCGGTGGCCGCCGAGCACCGGTGCGGTCAGCACGAGGGTGCGGCCGAAGTCGCCGAAGTAGTTGAGCAGGATCGGCGCGACCGCGAAGGCGCTCACCACCTGCTTGTCCCAGACGGTGTACGCCGCGATGAACACTCCGGTGGCCAGCCCGAACCCGATGCCGCTCAGATCCCGGCGGCTGGGCCTGCGCGCCATGCTGAGCAGGAAGACACCCACCCCGATCAGACCGATCCCCGCGATGCCCGCCAGGCCGGGTCGCTCACCCAGGAACAGGACGGCGACCAGGCTGGCCAGCAGCGGTCCGGTGCCTCGGGCGATCGGGTAGACCATCGACAGGTCACCGTGCCGGTAGCCACGCTGGAGGAACATGAAGTAGCCCAGGTGCAGCGTGGTGCTCGCGGCGATCACCCCGAGGTCGGCCCACGAGAGACCGGTGCCGCCGAGGAGGAGATAGCCGAGCGCGACCGGGGTCCAGACCACCGTGGACGCGGCGGCCACCATCCAGACGAAGACGACGCCGTCGGCGTCGGCCGCCTGCTTGCTCAGCAGGTTCCAGCAGGCATGGGCGACGGCCGAGGTGAGGATGAGGGCGAGGGCGAACAGGCTCACGGGGGACCTTTCCGGACCGCCGGACCGCGGAACCTTAGCCACAAACGCCCCAGACCCTACTCGCCTTCGCCACGCGCTCCCAGTGGTCCACCTGACCGGCTGTGGGCCGGTAGCTGTGGGTAGGCTGGCGGAACCATGGCTGAGACCACCGTCGTTCACCTCCTGCGCCACGGTGAGGTGCACAATCCCGCTAACGTCCTGTACGGCAGGCTTCCCGACTACCACCTCTCCGACAACGGCGTGCAGATGGCCGAGACGGTGGCCAAGGCGGTCGCCGGCCGCGACGTCGTCGCGCTGTTCTCCTCCCCGCTGGAGCGCGCCCAGGAGACCGCCGCCCCGCTCGCCGCGACCTTCCACCTGGACGTCACGCTCGACGAGCGGCTGATCGAGGCCGAGAACATCTTCGAGGGTCTCTCCGTCGGCGGAGGAGACGGTGTCTTCCGCAACCCGCGCTTCTACCGCTACCTGTGGAACCCGCTCCGCCCCTCCTGGGGAGAGCGCTACAGCCACCTGGTCAACCGGATGAGCGGCGCGATCAACGCCGCGCGCAGGGCGGCGCGCGGCCATGAGGCGATCATGGTGAGCCACCAGCTCCCGATCTGGATCATCCGGCTCGCCGCTGAGGGCAGGCGCCTGCCGCACGACCCGCGCCGCAGGCAGTGCGCTCTGGCCAGCCTCACCAGCTTCGCCTTCGAGGGGGACCGTCTGATCAGCGTGGGGTACAGCGAGCCCGCGGCGGCACTCGTCAAACGCCCCACTGTGCCGGGCGCCTGACCCCGCCGGTAGAGTGATTGCTCTACCGGTTGTAGTACAGGGAGCCTCCGTCATCCATGCGCGCACAATCCTTTGCCGCCGTCGCGCTGCTCATCGCCGTGGCCGGATGCGCCGGAAACCAGGGGGCGCAGCCGCAGACCGGCGACACCCGGTTCATCGCGGGCGACGGCAAGATCACCCTTTTCCAGGCCGCCGACCGCAAGGTCGCGCCGCCTGTTGAGGGGGAGACCCTCGACGGGGGCACCGCGACGCTCGCCGCACACAAGGGCAAGGTCGTGGTGCTCAACTTCTGGGCCTCCTGGTGCGCGCCCTGCCGGGCTGAGGCGCCGGTGCTCAAGGACATCTCCGCCAAGACGAAGGCGGACGGTGTGGAGTTCCTCGGCATCGACTTCAAGGACCGCAAGGCCGACGCGCTCGCCTTCGAACGGAGCCACAAGTCCGGCTACCCGAGCATCTTCGACCAGCCGGGCAAGGTCGCGCTCTCCTTCCAGGGCACGGTCCCGCCCGCGGCCATCCCCTCCACGCTGATCATCGACCGCCAGGGCAGGATCGCCGCCAGGGCACTCGGCGCGGTCAAGTACAACGACCTCCTCGACGCCGTGACCAAGGTCGGTAATGAGAGATAACGGCCCCGGGCGATGGCTGGGCCCGCGATGAGCGCTGACCTCGTGAGCACCGTCGCGAGCGGTTCGCTGGCGCTGGCGCTGCCGATAGCGGTCGCGGCCGGGCTGGTGTCGTTCCTGTCGCCGTGCGTGCTGCCGCTCGTGCCCGGCTACCTGTCGTACGTGACCGGCATGAGCGCCGACCCCAGGCGGGGGCGCATGGTCGCGGGCATCGTGCTGTTCGTCCTCGGGTTCGCCGCCGTGTTCGTGGCCGGAGGGGCGCTCTTCGGCGGGCTCGGCGCGATGCTGTTCGGCAACGCCGGGATCATCACGCGGGTGCTGGGCGCCCTCACGATCGTGCTCGGCCTGGCCTTCATGGGAGTCATCCCCGGCCTGCAGCGCGACTTCCGCATTCATCGGCTCCCGGCCGCGGGCCTGGCAGGGGCGCCCCTGCTCGGCCTGGTGTTCGGCCTGGGCTGGACCCCCTGCATCGGCCCCACCCTCGGGGTCGTGCTCACCCTCGGCCTGAACGAGGGCAGCGCCGGCCGCGGCGCGATACTCGCCTTCGCGTACGCGCTCGGCCTCGGCCTGCCGTTCGTGGTGGCCGGGCTGGCGTACAGCAGGGCTCTGCGGACCTTCAAGGCGGTACGCCGACACTCACAGCTGATCACGCGGGTGGGCGGCGTCATGCTGGTCGTCGTCGGCGTCCTGCTCGTCACCGGGCTCTGGGAGCAGCTCGTCGCGACGATCCAGGGCTGGGTCGGCGGATTCGAGCCGGTGATCTGATGGGGCACATCGACCCTGGGACGGGAGAGCGAGCGGTGGCCGAGCCGCAGACGGAGACGGTGGCCGCGAGCAGTCCCGAGGCCAACGGGAAGAACGGGAAGAACGAGGAACGGCGGCCCGGGGGAATCGGGGTCGTGGGCTGGGCGCGCTGGTTCTGGCGGACGCTCACCTCGATGCGGATCGCGCTGATCCTGCTGTTCCTGTTCGCCCTGGCGTCCATTCCCGGCTCGATCTGGCCGCAGCGCGGTGTCTCCGACGCCAAGGTCTTCCAGTACTTCGAGGACAGCCCCCGGCTCGCCGAGTGGCTGGACAGGTTCTGGCTGTTCGACGTGTTCAGGGCGCCCTGGTTCGCCGCGATCTACCTTCTGCTCTTCCTGTCCCTGATCGGCTGCGTGCTCCCCCGTACCATGACCCACCTGCGGGAGCTGCGCAGGAAGCCGCCCGCGGCGCCGCGCAACCTGGGCAGGCTGCCGCAGCACGCCTCCTTCGAGGCCCCGCTGACCGTCGAGGAGGCCGCCGCCACGCTGCGTGCCAAGCGGTTCCGGGTGATCACGGGGCCCGGCTGGGTCGCCGGGGAGAAGGGCTACCTGCGCGAGACCGGCAACCTGCTGTTCCACGTGTCCCTGCTCGGCCTGCTGCTCGCGGTCGGGATCGGCACGCTCTACGGCTACCGGGGCAACGTGCTGGTCGTGGAGGGCGAGGGGTTCGCCAACACGGTCGCGGCCTACGACCGCTACATGCCGGGGCAGCAGGTGAACGCCGAGTCGCTGGAGCCGTTCTCCTTCACGGTCGAGGACTTCCAGGCGAGCTACATCGCGAAGGGCGAGAAGACCGGGCAGCCCCTCGACTTCGAGGCCAGGCTCAAGGTCGAGGACGCCCCCGGCGCCCCCGCGCGCGACTACGTCCTCAAGGTCAACGAGCCGCTGAACGTCAACGGCACGCAGAGCTACCTGATCGACCACGGGTACGCGCCGACCTTCAGGATCACCGACGGCAAGGGCCAGGTCGCCTTCGACGGGCCGGTGCCCTGCCTGGTCGTCCAGCCCGCCAACTTCACCTCCGAGTGCGTGATCAAGGTCCCGGACGCGCAGCCGGAGCAGCTCGGTCTCCTGATCGGCTTCCTGCCGACGACGGTCCCGGTGGGCTCGGAGTGGGTGTCGGTCTTCCCCGGCGCCGCCAACCCCACGGCCCAGGTCTACGGTGCCTTCGCCGGTGATCTGGGCCTGAAGGACGGCCGGCCGCAGTCGGTCTACGAGCTCGACCCGGAGAGCCTGAAGAAGATGAAGCCGCTGGTCATGAAGGCGGACCCGCTGGCGGTCAACGAGAAGCTCACGCTCCCGGACGGTATGGGCTCCATCGAGTTCACCGGCGTCAGGGAGTGGATCGCCCTGCAGATCACCCACGATCCCGGCCGGATACCGGCGTTCGTCGCCTCGGTCCTCGCCGTGGCCGGCCTCGTGCTGGCCCTGACCGTCCGCCGCCGCAGGGTGTGGGTACGGGTCCGCGACGAGGCCGGTCGGCCCGAGGGCGAGAGCCGGCAGGTCGAGGTGGGCGGCCTCACGCGTACCGAGGGGGGCGATTTCGACGAGGAGTTCACCGAGATCGTCTCCGCTTTGAACCCAGGAATTCCCAACCCAGGAGTTAAGGATGCCCGTTGAGGTCGATGCCGGCCTCGCCACCCTGAGCGATCAGCTCATCTTGGCGACGGTGCTGCTCTACGTCTTCGCAATGATCGCCTACGCCCTCGACCTGGCCTTCGGCCGGTCCGCGGGGGTGTCGGCCCGCGCGGCGGCGCAGCCCGCGCTCGCCACCGTCGGTGGTGGTGCGGCCCCGGCCGCCCCGGAGTCCGCCCCGGTGGAGGGCGAAGGTCCCACTGACAAGGCGCCCGGTGCCTGGGCGACGCGGGTTGGGCCGGTGGCCGTCGGGCTGAGTTGGCTCGGCTGGGCCGCGAACCTCGGGTCCCTCCTCACCCGGGGCCTGGCCGTGGACCGGTGGCCGTGGGGCAACATGTACGAGTTCGTGGTCGCGATGTGCTTCGCGGCGGTGAGCGCGTTCCTGTTCACGAACCTCCGCTACCGGGTCCGCTTCCTCGGCGCGTTCGTCATGGTCACGGCTGCTCTCGGGCTCGGCTTCGCGGTCCGGTACCTGGAGGTGCAGGCCGGTCCGGTGGTGCCCGCGCTCAACAGCTACTGGGTCCTGATCCACGTGTCGGCGGCGATCGTCGCCAGCGGCCTGTTCCTGATGGCCGGGATCGCCGGCATCCTCTATCTGGTCAGGAAGGACACCGCGGTCCTGCTGCCGTCCCGGCCGCAGTTGGAGCGGGTCGCGCACCGGGCCATCGTGATCGGCTTCCCGATCTGGACCTTCGCCGTCATCGCCGGGGCGCTCTGGGCGGACAAGGCCTGGGGCCGCTACTGGGGCTGGGACCCCAAGGAGGTCTGGGCGTTCATCACCTGGGTCGTCTACGCCGCCTACCTGCACGCCAGGGCCACCGCGGGCTGGAAGGGCAAGGCCGCCACGATCGTGCAGCTCGTCGCCTGCGCCTGCCTGCTGTTCAACCTGGTCGGGGTGAACATCTTCTTCGGGGGCCTGCACTCCTACGCCGAGGTTCCCTGAGTCCGGCGCCGAGCCCCGGCTGACCGGCCACATCGGCCGGTCAGTCGTCGTCAGTCCTCGTCGCGCAGGCGGCGGTCGAGGTCCTTGAGGAAGTCGGGGTCGTCGTCGGGGCCCTTCGGGGCCTCGGGGCGCTGTGGCATGTCCTCCGCCAGGAGCGAGCGGGGCGCCCTGGGGCCGTACGGCCGGCCGAGCAGCAGCCAGAAGAGCCCTCCGACGGCCAGCAGCAGCACCACGATGAGCACCCAGAGGAGCTTGGGCAGGTTTCTGGACTCCTCGTCCGGCGTGGTGATGACGTCGAACAGGCAGTAGAGCCAGAAGGCGAATATCGCCAGACCGACAAGCAGGGGCATGCCCGAACTGTAAGCCATTGTGAGCCCAGTTGCGGTCAGCCCTCCGTTACGGATGACTGGCGAGGGCTCACCCGGTTAACGTAGAACCCGTTGACACTTCCCCAGGGGGTGTGATGGCACAATCGGGCGACAAGGGCCGCCATCGACGGCGGTGGTGGCAGCGAGGTCCGGCCGCGCGTGCGGAGAGTGCTGTGCGGGAAGCTCCGCGTGAGGTTTCCCGCGAGGTTCCCCGTGAGGTTCCCCGCGAAGCGGAGCGCCGGTTCGGGGCGGTCACGGCCCCGGTGGTCGACCGCCCGCAGTACACCTGGAAGGACTTCGAGCTCGACGACGAGCGTCCCCGGGCACAGCCCAACTCTCCGGACACCCCGGATCTGGGTGACGGCCTGCGCCACTGCGGGCGCCTGGAGCGCATTCTGCACCGTCAGTGGGACTCGCGGTGGGAGATCCCGCCTCCGGAGGTCGTGCGGGCGGTGGAGAGCCTGGCCAGGTTGCCCGACCTGCTGAAGGACAAGCTGGCCGACGGTCTCGACGGCATCTACGTCGGCGCGGGCGGGGTGCCCGACCTGGACGACATGGGATACCTGCGCGGTGCGCCGCTGCCCTCGGGCCGGGCGACCTGGGACGTCTGCGCGGGAGCGTACGGCGACCGCAAGATCGTGGTGGGAGATCGCCCCTCGCCCACCCCCGACGTGATGATGCACGAGGTCGGACATGCCCTGGACGATGTGGATGCCCCCCACGGCGACTGGGTCTCCGACTGCCCGGAGTTCGCCGCCCTCTACGCCCAGTGCGTTCCCGTGCTGGCCTCGGGGTTCCATCTCCAGCCGGGCGACCTGGGCCGCAAGGAGTTCTTCGCCGATGCCTTCGCCGCGATCGTCTCCCGGCAGCGCCCCGCGCTGGTCGACATGCTGGGCGGCGACACGCGAATGGCGCTCAACGTCATGTTGTTCTTCAACCGGCGCTACGGAATCTAGGTGATCTGGGATGTACGTCGTCAGGCTCGCTGACGGTACTCTGCGCGTTCCGCAGACCCTGGCCGGCGATGACGGGCGTCTGATCGGCAACGCCTATGTCGAGGTGTCTCCGGGGGATCCCGACTATGACCGCTGGCTGGCCGAGTCGCTCACCGAGGAGGAGTGGGCAGAGCGGCGGCGGCGCTGGTTGGCGGAGAACGACGACCTGGAGCGGGAGTTCCTGGCTTTCAAGGCCGAGCAGGAGACCTAGGCCGGTTCAGGTACGGGTGTGGTCACCGTCCGTGTCGTGTGGCATTTCACACGACTCCACGGTGACCCTGCGGCTTCCGGGTAAGGCGCGCAGGATCACCGATGGTGTGACGTCCTAAGTCGTCAGACGCGCGGGGACTCGCCTGCAGGCCGTTCGGCCGTCAAGACGTCCTCTCCACGCAGAAGGGCGTGCACTTCCGACTCGCGGAAACGCCGGTGCCCTCCGGGGGTACGGATGCTGCTGATGCGGCCTGCCGCGGCCCAGCGTGTAACCGTCTTTGGGTCGACCCGGAAGAGGGCGGCAACCTCTCCGGGCGTCAGCAGACGCTCGCTGCTACTCTCCACAATCTCTCCCCCTCGCATCCCGCTTCCTGCCAGCGGGCGGACAGGTAACCAGTGTGCCGAGCGAAGCCTGATTTATCCGTGGTTTTCAACAAAGATCACGGGTTGTTATCTACTGCCTGCCCGATTGTTATATGATAGAGCCTCTTTGGGACTCTCGTGGGTGTTTCTTTACGAAACTGGTCTGTTGTGAACACTAGCAGCGCTCGCAGTCAATGCGAAGGGCGCTCCCGCAGTCAGCACGGGGTCATGCCTGGGCGATGAGCGGAGTGACGTAGCCTCGACGTTGTGCATCCCGTCATCGTTTACACCGCGTCCCGGGTCGGTCTACTCGCCGTGAGCCTGGGAGTGCTCTATATCCTCGGCCTGCGCCAGCCCCTGGTCCTGCTTGTCGCCGCATTCCTGGTCAGCGGCGTGGCCAGCTACGTCCTGCTCTCAAAGCAGCGGGACGCGGTAAGCGAGCGAATCACTAAGAATCGGGAGTGAGCGGCGACGGGAACATGCCGACTCGGGCATGGTACTCGTGACCGAGCCGGGTTGTGTCACTACCAACGAGTAATCCGCCAGGATGTGCCAGGAATGCCTTGACTCCGATTCCGCGTTCCCGGGTGGGGTTCCATGTCAGGGCCTTGCCGGTGCGGGGGTGGATCGCTCCGATTCCCGGGCGCGCCACCGCTCCGGGTCCCGCCGAGTCGTGGCCGAGCGGGTTGTCCAGCCAGCGCTGGTGCCCGCCGACGTAGACCGCCGCCCCCGTCGCCGCCACCGCGTACAACGAGTCGCCCCCGGTGTGGTTCACCCAGGTGGGTCGTACCTCGCCGCGGGCGCGGGTCTCGAAGCGCGCGGCCGTGTCGCACATCCTGTCCCGCCCCCCGGGACCGCCGGTCGTGACGACGGCGAGATAGCTCCCGTCGGGGGCGAAGTCCAGGCCCCGCACGTAGCTGGGAAAGTCGGCCATGCACCTGCCCCGGTAGGCGCCGGTCCGCCAGGGCGCGACCTTGGCCGGTGACGCGGCGACGTCGATCAGGCCGAGCTGCGGGCGCGACAGGCCGTCGAGGGTGGCGAAGTCGCCGCCGACCGCCAGCCTGCCGTGGCTCAGGGAGAGCGCGTGGACCCTGGTCCTGCCACCCCTGGGCTCGTCCGGCCTGATCGCGAAGGTCGGGTCGACCGAGCCGGTGACGGCGTCCAGCCTGGCCAGTGCGGTAAGGGCGACGGGGCCGACACGGGTGAAGTCGCCGCCGACGTAGAGGTGGCGGCCCAGCCTGGCCAGGCTGGTGACCGTTCCGCCGCGGACCTGGGCGCCGAAGCGGGTCACCGGGGATCCGTCGGACAGCCGGAGCAGGGCCAGACCCCGCGTCTGCGTCTCGTCGGTCGTCGTGAACCGGCCGCCCGCGTAGACGGTGTCGTGCACCCCCGCCGCCAGGGCCTGGACCGGGCGGTCGAGGCGTGGTGCGAAACCGGGCAGCACCCGCCCCGTGGCCAGGTCGTAGGCGAAGAGGTTGTCGCGCGACAGCACCCTCGTGCTCCGGGCCTCGCGTACCTCGCTGAACGAGCCTCCGACCACCACCGTGCCGCCCACCAGCGCGATGGCGTTGACGATCCCGTCGAGCACGTGGGGAGTGCTGTTCACCGGATCGGTCAGGACGACCCTGCTGTGCTCCGTGGTGCCGGCGGCGGCGGTCCCGGGGAGCATCAGGATCAGGGCCGCGGCCGGCAGGTAAGCGGTTCTGGCAAACATTTGACAATTTTTAGCATGCTCCGGGTAATCGAATGACTACTTTCCGTGGATTGTCGGGGCGGGCCTAGGCTTGGTGTCATGACGCGCGCTTCTCTGGACAAGCAGCCGCATGAGGTCGCCGCGATGTTCGATCGCACGGCCCGGCGGTACGACCTTGTCAACGACGTTATCTCCCTGGGCCAGGTCCGGCTGTGGCGTAAGGCGACCGCCGCGGCCGTCGACGCGGGCCCCGGTGAGCTGGTCCTCGACCTCGGTGCGGGCACCGGCACGTCCACCGACTCGTTCACCTCGCTGGGTGCCCGCGCGATCGCCTCGGACTTCTCGCTCGGCATGCTGAGCACCGGGGTCAGGCGCAGGGGCGGCTCGGGCGTTTCCGGCGGGGGAGTGCGGGGTGTCAGCTTCGTCGCGGGCGACGCGCTGCGGCTGCCCTTCGCCGACGACGTGTTCGACGCGGTGACGATCTCCACGGCGCTGCGCAACGTGCAGGACACCGGCCAGGCGCTGCGCGAGATGTATCGGGTGGCCAAGCCGGGTGCGCGCCTGGTGATCCTGGAGTTCTCGCACCCGACGCCGAGGTCCTTCGACCTCGTATACTCGCAGTACCTGATGAAGCTGATGCCGCAGGCAGCCAAGCTCTTCGGTTCCAACGACGACTCCTACGAGTATCTGGCGGAGTCGATCAGGGCCTGGCCGGACCAGGCGGGGCTGGCGAGGATCATCCAGGAAGCGGGCTGGGAACGGGTCGCCTGGCGCAATCTCACGCTGGGCATCGTGGCCCTCCACCGCGGATATAAGCCCGCATAGAAGATTGGCAGGCGATAGCAGTACCCACCTGACACTTTGCCCCGCAAAGGCGTTAGACTTCGGGCCGACAAGTTTGTGAAGACCTTCACAAAGGATCGAAAGGCCCCTTACCCCGAGGCCCCCAAAGATTTTGTAGGACAGGACAGGTCCCGTGACCGTGCCAGCCGCCAGACAGCGGAATGTCGCTGAGGCTGACGCCGACGTCATCGTCGTCGGCGCCGGGCCCGCCGGTTCGACAACCGCTTTTCATCTCGCGCAGGCCGGACTTGACGTCCTGCTGCTCGAGAAGACCACCTTCCCCCGCGAGAAAGTCTGCGGCGACGGGCTGACGCCCCGAGCGGTCAAGCAGCTCATCGCCATGGGGATCGACATCGACGCCCCCGGCTGGGTCCGCAACAAGGGCCTGCGCGTGGTCGGCGGCGGGATGCGCTTCGAGCTCGACTGGCCTGAGCTGGCGAGCTACCCCGACTTCGGCCTGGTCCGCACCCGCCAGGACTTCGACGAGATCCTGGCCGGCAACGCGGCCAGGGCGGGCGTCCGCCTGCTGCAGGGGGTCAACGTCACGGCCCCGGTCCTGGACGACCGCAGCGGGCACATCGTCGGCGTCCTCGCCAGGCAGAACGGCGAGGAGGTCACCTACCGTTCCCGGCTGGTGGTCGCCGCCGACGGGAACTCCACCCGGATCTCCCTGGCCATGGGGCTGCACAAGCGCGAGGACCGCCCGATGGGCGTCGCGGTGCGGACGTACTTCGAGAGCCCTCGCCATGACGACGACTACCTGGAGACCTGGCTGGAGCTGTGGGACGGCGACACCCTGCTGCCCGGCTACGGCTGGATCTTCGGCGTCGGCGACGGCACGTCCAACGTGGGCCTCGGGCTGCTGAACACCAGCGAGTCCTTCAAGGGCATGGACTACCGCGACCTGCTCAAGCGCTGGGTGAAGGGCATGCCCGCCGAGTGGGGCTACGTCGAGGAGAACATGACGGCCCCGATCAGGGGCGCCGCGCTGCCGATGGCCTTCAACCGCCAGCCGCACTACACCCGGGGTCTGGTGCTGGTGGGCGACGCCGGCGGGATGATCAACCCGTTCAACGGCGAGGGCATCGCGTACGCGATGGAGAGCGGCCACGTCGCGGCCGAGATGATCGTCCAGGCACTGGGCAGGGTCACCCCCGCCCAGCGGGAACGTGTGCTGCGAGCCTACCCGCAGACGCTGAAGGACGCCTACGGCGGCTACTTCACGCTCGGCCGGGGCTTCGTCGAGCTCATCGGGCACCGTGGTGTGATGAACTTCGCCACGCGTCACGCGCTGCCGCACCCCCGCCTGATGAGGTTCGCTCTCAAACTCCTTGCTAATCTCACCGACCGGCGGGGTGATGCGTCGGATCGCATCATCAACGCCCTGTCGAAGGTGGCGCCACCGGCATGAGCTCAACGAACGCCGAACACCTGGGACCCGGGGCGATGATCGTCCTGCCTAGACTTTCGAAATACACCAACATGCAGAGCTACGCGCGGGCGCGCGTGGAGATGGGAGAGGAGGCGTAGCGATGGAGCTGTACGCACCCATCCTGGTGCTCGCCGTTCTCGCGGCGGGATTTGCGGTCTTCTCAGTGACGATCGCCCCCTTCACCGGTCCCAAGCGCTGGAACCGCGCGAAACTCGACGCCTACGAATGCGGTATCGAGCCGACGCCCCAGCCCGTGGGCGGAGGTCGCTTTCCGCTGAAGTACATGGTCACCGCGATGCTGTTCATCGTGTTCGACATCGAGATCATCTTCCTCTATCCGTGGGCTGTCGCGTTCGACCAGCTCGGGATGTTCGGGCTGGTCGAGATGGTGCTGTTCATCGTCACCGTGCTCGTGGCCTACGCGTACGTGTGGCGCCGCAAGGGTCTGGACTGGGACTAGATATGGGACTTGAAGAGAAACTTCCGAGCGGGTTCATGCTCAGCACGGTCGAGCAGGTCGCCGGCTGGGCACGCAAGAACTCCGTCTGGCCGGCCACCTTCGGTCTTGCCTGCTGCGCCATCGAGCTGATGTCCACCGGTGGTCCCAAGCACGACCTGGCGCGCTTCGGCATGGAGCGCGCTTCGGCGTCTCCGCGCCAGGCCGACCTGATGATCGTGGCGGGCCGGCTGTCGCAGAAGATGGCCCCGGTGCTGCGCCAGATCTACGACCAGATGGCCGAGCCCAAGTGGGTCATCGCCATGGGCGTCTGCGCCTCCAGCGGCGGCATGTTCAACAACTACGCGATCGTGCAGGGCGTCGACCACGTCGTCCCCGTCGACATCTACCTGCCCGGTTGCCCGCCGAGGCCCGAGATGCTCGTCGACGCGATCGTCAAGCTACACGACAAGATCCAGAACACGAAGTTCGGCGCGCATCGCGCCAAGCAGATCGACGAGCTCGAACTGCAGGCACTGCGGACGTTGCCGCTGATCGACCAGGGAACCGCCAAATGAGAAGCGGTGAGCGACCGATGGCGCGAAGCGGATTCACCGCGGCCCGCGCGGCGAACGAGGAGCGGTAGGCGACCGACATGAGCACTGAAAACCTCCCGGAGGTCCCGGAGGAGCCCATCGCCCGCCTGGGCATGTTCGGCACCTCGGGTACCGGAGACACCTCGGGCTACGGCCGCCTCGTCGTGCGGCGCAAGCCCGAGCTCTCCACCCCCCGCCCGTACGGCGGGTACTTCGACACCGTCGCCGACGAGCTGGAGCGCGCCCTCGGTGGCGACTTCGCCGACGCCGTCGAGCGCGTGGTCGTCGACCGCGGCGAGCTGACCTTCCACGTCAGGCGCGAGCGCCTGCTCGACGTGGTCAGGGCACTGCGCGACGACGCCGCCCTGCGCTTCGAGCTCTCGCTCGGCGTCTCCGGCGTGCACTACCCCCATCTGACGGGTCAGGAACTGCACGCGGTGATCCACCTGTGCTCGATCACGCACAACCGCCGCCTGCGCGTCGAGGTCTCCTGCCCCGACGACGACCGGCACATTCCCTCCACGGTCTCTGTCTACCCGACGCACGACTGGCACGAGCGCGAGACCTGGGACTTCTTCGGCATCGTCTTCGACGGACACCCGGCGCTGACCCGCATCATGATGCCCGACGACTGGGACGGCCACCCCCAGCGCAAGGACTACCCGCTCGGCGGCATCCCGGTCGAGTACCGCGGCGCCGAGATTCCCGCGCCGGACCAGAGGAGGTCTTACACGTGAGCACCTTTGACGACGAGGCCACCGAGGGCACGGTCTACACCGTCTCCGGCAACGACTGGTCGGAACTGGTCGAGACCCTCACCGGCCAGCAGGACGAGCAGCTCGTCATCAACATGGGTCCCCAGCACCCGTCCACGCACGGCGTGCTCCGCCTGATCCTGAACCTGGACGGCGAGACGGTCACCGAGGCCCGCACGGTCATCGGCTACCTGCACACCGGCATCGAGAAGAACCTCGAGTTCCGGACGTGGACCCAGGGGACGACGTTCGTCACCCGGATGGACTACCTGGCGCCGATCTTCAACGAGACCGCCTACTGCATGGGCGTCGAGAAGCTGCTCGGTATCACCGACCGGGTCCCCGAGCGGGCCCAGGCCATCCGCGTGATGATGATGGAGCTCACCCGGATCTCCTCGCACATGGTGGCCATCGGCACCTTCGGCATGGAGCTGGGCGCGACCACGCCGTTCCTCTTCGGGTCCCGCGAGCGCGAGATGGTGCTCGACGTGATGGAGTACATCACCGGCCTGCGGATGAACATGGCCTACGTCCGGCCCGGCGGTGTCTCCGTCGACCTGCCGGCCGGCGCCGTCGACAAGGTCGGCGAGCTGCTCAAGGTCATGCCGGGGCGCATCAAGGACATGCGCAAGATGCTCGACGCGAACCCGGTCTACCTGGCCCGCACCAAGGACGTCGCCTACCTCGACCTCACCGGCTGCATGGCGCTGGGCGTCACCGGTCCGATGCTGCGGGCCGCAGGCCTGCCGTGGGACCTGCGCAAGTCACAGCCCTACTGCGGCTACGAGACCTACGAGTTCGACGTCCCGACGGAGAAGAGCGCCGACGTCTACGGCCGCTACCTGGTACGGATGGCCGAGATGGAGGAGTCGCTCAAGATCATTGAGCAGGCTCTGGACCGCCTCTCGGGGCCGCTCAAGGGCGGCCGGGTGATGGTCGACGACAAGAAGATCGGCTGGCCCGCGCAGCTCGCGCTCGGCCCCGACGGCCTGGGCAACTCGCCCGACCACATCGCGCACATCATGAGCGGCTCCATGGAGGCGCTGATCCACCACTTCAAGCTGGTGACCGAGGGCTTCAGGGTCCCGGCGGGGCAGGCGTACGCCTCGGTCGAGTCGCCCCGCGGCGAGCTCGGCGCCCACGTGGTCAGCGACGGTGGCACCCGCCCCTACCGCGTACACTTCCGCGATCCGTCCTTCACGAACCTGCAGGCCATGCCCGCGACGTGCGAGGGCGGCATGGTCGCCGACGTCATCTCGGCGGTGGCCTCGATCGACCCGGTGATGGGGGGTGTCGACCGATGAGCGCGCCCGACGAGAGAGCGGTTGCCGGCGGTGAGCCGGTGGGTGGGCAGAGCACCCCGTCGAGCAACGAGGAGGTGAGCGCGACCATGACCAAGGGGTACGCGCCGGAAGTGCGCGAGCGCCTGGAGCGCGACGCCAAGGAGATCATCGGCCGCTACCCCAGGCCGCGGTCGGCGCTGCTTCCCCTGCTGCACCTGGTGCAGTCCGAGGACGGCTACGTCTCCGACGACGGCCACGAGTTCTGCGCCGAGATGCTCGGGCTGAGCAAGGCCGAGGTCGTGGGCGTCTCCACCTTCTATACGATGTACAAGCGCAGGCCGATGGGCCAGTACCACGTGGGCGTGTGCATCAACACGCTCTGCGCGGTCATGGGCGGCGACCAGATCTGGGACGAGCTCTCCGAGCACGTCGGTGTCGGTCACGACGAGGCGACCCCGGACGGGAAGATCTCGCTGGAGCGGCTGGAGTGCAACGCCGCCTGCGACTTCGCCCCGGTGATGATGGTCAACTGGGAGTTCTTCGACAACCAGACCCCGGACTCGGCCAAGCAGCTCGTCGACGACCTCAGGGACGGCAAGGAGCCCTCGCCGACCCGCGGCCCGAAGAAGCTCTGCACGTTCAAGGAGGCCTCGCGGGTGCTCTCCGGCCTGCCCGACGGCCTGGCCGGTGACGGCCCCTCGGCGGTGGGTCCCTCCCTGGAGGGCCTGAAGATCGCTAAGGCCAACGGATGGAAGGCTCCCGAGGCGTGAACGGGCGCGAGGTCAACATGATCGGGCGAGCAGGCAGGTACGGCGCGGTCTCGTCACGGAGCGACGGGCTGCCAGGCGAGGAGACGAAGTGACCACTCTCACCCCGGTTCTCACCGCGAACTGGGACCAGCCGAACTCCTTCACGCTGGAGGGCTACGGCGACTACTCGGCGGCCAAGAAGGCGCTGGGCATGGACCCCGACGCGGTCATCCAGGTCGTCAAGGACTCCGGGCTGCGCGGCCGAGGCGGCGCGGGCTTCCCCACCGGCATGAAGTGGGGCTTCATCCCCCAGGGGGACGGCAAGCCGCACTACCTGGTGGTCAACGCCGACGAGTCCGAGCCCGGCACGTGCAAGGACATCCCGACGATGATGGCCAACCCGCACGCGCTGGTCGAGGGCATCATCATCACCGCGTACGCGATCCGGGCCAACCACGCCTTCATCTACGTGCGCGGCGAGGTGCTGCACGTCATCCGCCGCCTGCAGGCGGCGGTGGCCGAGGCGTACGCCAAGGGCTACCTCGGCACCGACCTCTTCGGCACCGGCTTCAACCTGGAGCTCGTCGTGCACAGCGGGGCGGGTGCCTACATCTGTGGCGAGGAGACGGCGCTGCTCGACTCGCTGGAGGGTCATCGCGGCCAACCTCGGCTCAAGCCCCCCTTCCCCGCCGTGGCGGGTCTCTACGCCTCGCCCACCGTGGTCAACAACGTCGAGTCGGTCGCGAGTGTTCCCTCGATCATCGCCAACGGCGCCGAGTGGTTCGCCGGGATGGGCACCGAGAAGTCCAAGGGCTTCGGCATCTTCTCGCTGAGCGGCCACGTGACCCGGCCCGGCCAGTACGAGGCTCCGCTCGGCATCACGCTGCGCGAGCTGCTGGAGATGTCCGGCGGCATCAGGGAGGGCCACCGGCTCAAGTTCTGGACCCCGGGCGGGTCGAGCACCCCGATCTTCACGGACGAGCACCTGGACGTCCCGCTGGACTTCGAGTCCGTGGGCGCCAAGGGCTCGATGCTCGGCACCCGGGCCCTGCAGATCTTCGACGAGACCACCTGCGTGGTGCGCGCCGTGCTCCGCTGGACCGAGTTCTACGCGCACGAGTCCTGCGGCAAGTGCACCCCCTGCCGGGAGGGCACCTACTGGCTCAAGCAGGTGCTCAAGCGGCTGGAGAAGGGGCAGGGCACCGAAGAGGACCTGACCACGATCACCGACATCGCCGACAACATCCTGGGCCGCTCCTTCTGCGCCCTGGGTGACGGTGCCACCAGCCCCATCCACTCGTCGGTGAAGTACTTCCGCGACGAATACCTCAAGCACTTCGAGATCGGCGGCTGCCCGTTCGATCACGCCCCGTCCACGGTGTGGGGGGCGAAGTGAGCGCGCGCAGGAAGGCCACCGGCAAGCACAGCACCGTCTCGGTCGCCAGGCCGACGGAGGAGACGCCATGACCGTCGAAGCCACCACCCCGGCGCAGGCGCCGGTGAACCTGGTCACCGTCACCATCGACGGCTTCCAGGTGAGCGTCCCGAAGGGCACGCTGATCATCCGGGCGGCCGAGCTGCTCGGCATCCAGATCCCCCGGTTCTGCGACCACCCGCTGCTGGACCCGGCCGCCAACTGCCGCCAGTGCCTGGTGGACATCCCCGACGCGGGCAACGGCCGGGGGTTCCCCAAGCCGCAGCCCTCCTGCGCGATCGAGGTCGCCGAGGGCATGGTCGTCCAGACCCAGCTCACCTCGCCGGTCGCGGAGAAGGCGCAGCGCGGCGTCATGGAGCTGCTGCTCCTGAACCACCCGCTGGACTGCCCGGTCTGTGACAAGGGCGGCGAGTGCCCGCTGCAGAACCAGGCCATGTCCAACGGCCAGGGTGAGAGCCGCTTCGTGGAGAAGAAGCGGACCTTCGAAAAGCCGGTCGCGCTCTCCTCGGAGGTGCTGCTCGACCGCGAGCGCTGCGTCCAGTGCGCGCGCTGCATCCGCTTCTCCGACGAGATCGCCGGCGACCCGCTCATCGACTTCTTCGAGCGCGGGGCCAAGGAGCAGGTCGGAGCCGCGGACGGCCGCCCGTTCGAGTCCTACTTCTCCGGCAACACGGTGCAGATCTGCCCGGTGGGCGCGCTGACCGGTGCCGCCTACCGCTTCCAGGCCCGCCCGTTCGACCTGGTCTCCACGCCCAGCGCCTGTGAGCACTGCGCCAGCGGCTGCTCCCTGCGCGCCGACCACCGGCGCGGCAAGATCACCCGCCGCCTGGCCGGGGACGACCCCGAGGTCAACGAGGAGTGGAACTGCGACAAGGGTCGCTGGGCCTTCACCTACGCGACCCAGCCCGACCGGCTGAAGACCCCCCTCGTCCGTGACGAGGAGGGTCGCCTGGTGCCGGCCTCCTGGCCGGAGGCGTTCGCCGCCGCCGCCAAGGGCCTGTCCGCGGCGCGCGGGCGCGCGGGCGTGCTCGTCGGCGGTCGCGTCACCGTCGAGGAGGCGTACGCGTACTCGAAGTTCGCCCGGATCGCGCTCGGGACGAACGACATCGACTTCCGCGCCAGGCCGCACTCCGAGGAGGAGGCGCGCTTCCTGGCGCACGCCGTCGCCGGCAAGGGCATCGAGGTCCGCTACGCCGACCTGGAGAAGGCGCCGACGGTGCTCCTGGCGGGCTTCGAGCCCGACGAGGAGTCGCCGATCGTCTTCCTGCGCCTGCGCAAGGCATGGCGCAAGAAGGGCCTGAAGGTCTTCTCCGTCGCGCCGTTCGCCGGCCCCGGACTGGCCAAGATGGGCGGCACGCTGATTCCGGCGGTGCCGGGCACCGAGACCGCCGTCCTGGACGACCTGGCCGCCGTCGACGTGACGGCCGCCGAGGCGATCAGGCAGCCGGGAGCGATCATCCTGGCCGGTGAGCGACTCGCCACCGTGCCGGGCGCGCTGTCGGCGCTGCTGCGGCTCGCCGACTCCAGCGGTGCCCGCCTGGCCTGGATCCCGCGCCGCGCCGGTGAGCGCGGGGCCGTCGAGGCCGGGGCGCTGCCGAACCTGCTGCCCATCGGCCGCCCGGTCGCGGACGAGACCGCCCGCGCCGAGGTGGCCAGGGCCTGGGACGTCACCTCGCTGCCCGAGGGCGAGGGCCGCGACACCACCGCCATGCTGGCGGCGGCGCTCGACGGAGAACTCGACGCCCTGGTCGTCGCGGGTGTCGACCCCTACGACCTGGCCGCGCCGCAGGCGGCCCTGCTGGCCCTGGAGAACACCCCGTTCATCGTGAGCCTGGAGCAGCGCGCCAGCGCGGTCACCGACCGCGCCGACGTGGTGTTCCCCGTCGCCGTGGTGGCCGAGAAGTCGGGCACCTTCGTCGACTGGGAGGGGCGCGGGCGCTCCTTCGAGGAGGCGCTCGGGGTTCCGGGGATCATGAGCGACCTGCGGGTCGTCTCCGCGATCGCCGACGCCATGGACGTGCACCTCGGCCTGCCCGACCCCGCCGCCGCCCGCCGCGAGATCGGCTCGATCGGCGCGTGGCGTGGCCCCAGGGCCGCGGCCCCCCAGGCGAGCGGCTCTCTCGCCGCCGGGCCGCGGGCGGGGGAGGCCGTCCTGGCCAGCTGGCACCTGCTGCTCGACGACGGCCGCCTGCAGGCGGGCGAGCCGTACCTGGCGGGCACCGCCCGCCCCGGCGTGGCGCTGGTGTCCGAGGCCACCGCCGCCGAGTGCGGCCTGGTAGAGGGTGGAGAGGTGGTCGTCGGCACCGAGCACGGCTCATTGAGCCTGCCCGTGCGGATCGCGGACCTGCCCGACCGGGTGGTGTGGCTGCCGGCCAACTCCGAAGGTCGCTCGGTCACCCGTGACCTGCACGCCGTCGCCGGTGATGTGGTCAGGGTCGGCGCGGTGAACACCGCCGAGAGCACCACGGCCGGCGAGGTAAGCGCCGCCGGCGAAGCTAACGAGGAGCGGTAATGAATGCCCGGACTCTTCTAGCGGCCGATCCGACCCTTGCCGACTTCGGCAAGGACCCGCTCTGGATCAGCATCATCAAGGCCGTCGTCATCTTCATAGTCCTGATGCTGGGCGTGCTGTTCGGCGTGTGGTTCGAGCGCAAGCTCATCGCCCGCATGCAGAACCGGTACGGTCCCAACCGGGCGGGCAAGTTCGGGCTGCTCCAGTCGGTGGCCGACGGCCTGAAGATGGGGCTCAAGGAAGACCTGATGCCCCGGACCGTCGACAAGGCGATCTACTTCATCGCCCCGGTCGTCCTGGCGGTACCGGCCTTCCTGGCCTTCTCCGTCATCCCGATGGGCCCGATGGTGTCGATGTTCGGTGTCCAGACGCCGCTGCAGCTCACCGACCTCCCGGTCGCGGTGCTGCTGGTGCTGGCGATGGCCTCGATCGGCGTGTACGGCATCGTGCTGGCGGGCTGGGGCTCACGCTCCCCGTACTCGATCCTCGGCGGCCTGCGGGCCAGCGCCCAGGTGGTCTCGTACGAGATCGCGATGGGCCTGTCGTTCGTGGGCGTGTTCCTGTTCGCCGGGACGCTCTCCACCTCGGAGATCGTCGCGGCACAGGCCAAGGGCGGGGTGTTCACGCTGGGCGGCCTGGAGATCCCGATGCCCTCCTGGTACATGATCCTGCTGATCCCGTCCTTCCTGATCTACATCGTCACGATGCTGGGCGAGACCAACCGGGTCCCCTTCGACCTGCCCGAGGGTGAGGGCGAGCTGGTCGGCGGCTTCCAGACCGAGTACTCCAACTCGCTGAAGTTCGCGATCATCATGCTCGCGGAGTACGTCAACGTCTTCGTGGTCTCCGCGGTGTCCATCACCCTGTTCATGGGCGGCTGGCGTGCCCCGTGGCCGATCTCCATGTGGGACGGCGCGAACACCGGCTGGTGGCCGCTGCTCTGGTTCTTCGCCAAGATGGTGCTGGTCTTCGGCTTCTTCGTCTGGTGCCGCGCCTCGCTGCCGCGCATCAGGTACGACCAGCTCATGGCCCTCGGCTGGAAGGTCCTCATCCCGATCAACCTGGCCTGGATCCTGCTCGTGGCCACGGTCAGGGCCCTGCAGCTCGAAAACGTCAACCGGTCGCTCGTGCTCATCCTGGCCGCGATCGTGATGATCGGCTGCCTCGGGATCTGGTGGCGCTTCGACAGCGTGCTGCAGAAGCGCAAGGAGGCCAAGGCCGCACTGGTCGAAGCCGAGTTCGAGCAACTCCAAGCCGAGCCGACCGCGGGTGGCTTCCCTGTGCCGCCGCTCGACCTGCCGCACTACCACGGGGTAGAGCGCAAGGAGGTTCCCAGTGGGAGCAACTGATTGGCTGAATCCCATCAAGGGATTCGGCGTGACCTTCCACACGATGTTCAAGAAGGTCGAGACGGTCAACTACCCCGAGGAGAAGCGGCCCACGGCGCCGCGCTTCCACGGCCGGCACCAGCTCAACCGCTGGCCCGACGGCCTGGAGAAGTGCGTCGGCTGCGAGCTGTGCGCCTGGGCCTGCCCGGCCGACGCGATCTTCGTCGAGGGGGCCGACAACACCGATGAGGCACGGTTCTCACCCGGTGAGCGCTATGGGCGCACCTACCAGATCAACTATCTGCGGTGCATCCTGTGCGGCCTGTGCATCGAAGCCTGCCCGACACGGGCGCTGACGATGACCAACGAGTACGAGCTCGCCGACACCAGCCGTGAGAGCCTGATCTACACCAAGGAAATGCTGCTCGCACCGCTCGGTCCCGGCATGGAGGTCCCGCCGCACCCCATGCGTCTCGGCGAGACCGAAGAGGACTACTACCGGCTGGGACGCAACAATGGGTGAGACCATCACGTTCTGGATCCTGGCGGTCGTCTCGGTGTCGGCCGCCCTCGGGCTCGTCTTCAGCCGCAAGGCCGTCTACTCGGCCCTGATGCTGGGCGTCGTCATGCTCTCCCTGGCCGTGCTCTACGCGGTACAGGACGCCCCCTTCCTCGCCGCGGTGCAGATCATCGTCTACACCGGCGCGGTCATGATGCTCTTCCTGTTCGTCCTGATGCTCGTCGGCGTCGACTCCGCCGACTCGCTGGTCGAGACGATCAAGGGGCAGCGCGTCTGGGCGGCGATCGCGGGCCTGGGCTTCGCCTTCCTGCTCGCCCTGGGGGTCGGCAACGCCACCTTCGCCGCGCCCACCGGCCTGGCCGAGGCCACGAAGGTCGCGGGCGGCAACGTGCCCTCCCTGGCACAGCTGATCTTCACGCGGTACGTCTTCGCCTTCGAGGTCACCTCGGCGCTGCTGATCACCGCCGCGCTCGGCGCGATGGTGCTGGCGCACCGCGAGCGCATCCGGCCCAAGGCCACCCAGCGTGACCTGGCCCGCGCCCGGTTCAACGGCCCGCAGCCTTCGCCGCTGCCGGGACCCGGCACCTACGCGCTGCACAACGCGATCGACATGCCGGCCCTGCTGCCCGACGGCACGGTCGCCGACAAGTCCATCAACCGGGTGCTCGCCAGGCACGAGATGGAGGGCGGCTTCGCGCCGACCGACCCGGTGAAGGCGGCGCTCATCAAGCAGGTCCTGGAGAGGGACGCGGCGCAGGATCGCGATTCCGACTCAGGCGACAAGCCCGTCCAGGCGGAGGACGCGGCGCCCCAGCAGGAGGACGGCAAGTGACCACTCACTACCTGGTGCTCTCCGCGCTGCTGTTCGCGATCGGCGCCATCGGCGTGCTGGTACGGCGCAACGCGATCGTGGTGTTCATGTGCGTGGAGCTCATGCTCAACGCCTGCAACCTCGCGTTCGTCGCCTTCGCCAGGCAGCAGGGCAACCTGGACGGCCAGATCATCGCGTTCTTCGTGATGGTGGTGGCCGCGGCCGAGGTCGTCGTCGGCCTCGCCATCATCGTGATGATCTTCCGAACCCGCAGGTCCGCGTCGGTGGACGACGCGAACCTGCTGAAGTACTAAGAGGTGGCCGTGGAACCCGCTGAGATCATCCAGCATTCCGGGGGTGTGATCGGAGTCTCCTGGCTCATGGTCGCGCTCCCGCTGCTCGGTGCCGCGATCCTGCTGCTGTTCGGGCGCCGCACCGACCGCTGGGGTCACCTCCTCGGTGTCGCGATGTCCCTGGGCGCGTTCGCGGTGGCGGTCGCCGCCTTCGTCCAGCTGCTCGGGCTGCCCGATGCCCAGCGTCGCCAGGGGGTCAGGCTCTACGAGTTCATCCCCGGCCTCGCCGACATGGGGCTGCTGATCGACCCGCTGTCGATCAGCTTCGCCCTGCTGATCACCGGTGTGGGATCGCTGATCCACATCTACTCGATCGGCTACATGTCGCACGACCCGGGCCGGCGCCGGTTCTTCGCGTATCTGAACCTGTTCGTCGCCGCGATGCTCCTGCTGGTGCTGGCCGACAACTACGTCGTCCTGTTCGTCGGCTGGGAGGGGGTGGGCCTCGCCTCGTACCTGCTGATCGGTTTCTGGCAGTTCAAGCCCACGGCGGCGGCCGCGGCCAAGAAGGCGTTCATCGTCAACCGCGTCGGCGACTTCGGCCTGCTGATCGCGATCTTCACGATCTGGACGACGTTCGGCTCGGTCGCCTTCAACGAGCTCACCGGAGGGGCGGTCGGCGGAGCGATCTCCTCCGGCGCGGCCTCCCAGGGCACGATCACCGCGGTCGGCCTGCTGCTGCTCCTCGGTGCCTGCGGCAAGTCGGCCCAGCTGCCGCTGCAGTCGTGGCTGCTGGACGCGATGGAGGGCCCGACCCCGGTCTCGGCACTCATCCACGCCGCGACCATGGTCACCGCGGGCGTCTACCTGGTCGTCCGCTCCGGCGCGTTCTTCGAGGCCGCCCCGACCGCGCAGCTCGTCGTGACGATCGTCGGTGTGGCCACCCTGCTCGCCGGTGCGATCATCGGTTGCGCCAAGGACGACATCAAGAAGGGCCTCGCCGGTTCGACGATGTCGCAGATCGGCTACATGATGCTCGGCGCGGGCCTCGGCCCGGTGGGCTACGCCTTCGCCATCGCGCACCTGATCGCGCACGGCTTCTTCAAGGCCAACATGTTCCTCGGGGCGGGCTCGGTCATGCACGCCATGAACGACGAGGTCGACATGCGCAAGTACGGTGGCCTGTTCTCGGTGATGAAGGTCACCGCGGCCACCTTCATGATCGGCTATCTCGCGATCATCGGGTTCCCGCTGCTGTCCGGTTACTTCACCAAGGACGGCATCATCGAGACGGCCATGGAGCACAACCAGATCCTCGGCTGGCTCGCGGTCGTCGGTGCCGGCATCACCGGCTTCTACATGTCGCGGATGGTCTTCATGACCTTCTTCGGCAAGCGGCGCTGGGCCGACGACGCGCACCCGCACGAGTCGCCCTCCGTGATGACCGTGCCGCTGATCCTGCTGTCGATCGGTTCGGTCTTCCTGGGCGCCTTCCTGATCCTGGACAACCGGCTCATGAGATTCCTCGCCCCGGCGGTCGGCCTGCCCGAGCACCTGCCCGGATTCCACCCCTTCAGCGTCCCCGGTCTGACCACGCTCGCGCTGGTCGCCGTCGGCGTCGTCTACGCCTGGTTCCGCTACGGTGCCGCCGAGGTGCCCCGGCTCGCCCCGCGCGGCTCGTTCCTCACCACCTTCGCCCGCCGTGACCTGTACGGCGACGCTCTGAACGAGGCGCTGTTCATGCGCCCCGGCCAGTGGCTGGCCCGGTTCGCGGTGTTCTTCGACAACCGCGGCATCGACGGCCTGGTCAACGGCCTGGCGGCGGGGATCGGCGGGACCTCCGGGCGGCTGCGCCGCATCCAGACCGGCTACGTACGGTCCTACGCGTTGTCCATCCTCTTCGGTGCCGCCGTGGTCGTTGGCGCGCTGCTCTACGTAGGGAACATGTGATGCCCTGGCTCTCGACCCTGATTGCCGTGCCCGTTCTGGGCGCGGTGGGTGTCTCCCTTGTCAAGAGTGACAAGCTCGCGAAGCAGCTGGCGCTGGCGGTCTCACTGGTCGTGCTGGCGCTCACCGGCGCCCTCGCGTACCTGTTCGAACCGGCCTCCGAGACGCGCTTCCAGTTCGCCGAGGTCTACGACTGGATCCCGCGGTTCGGCGTCCACTACGGCGTCGGCGTGGACGGCATCGCCCTGGTGCTGATCGCGCTGTCGGCGGTGCTCGTGCCGATCGTGATCCTCGCCTCCTGGCACGACGCCGACGGAACCGGGGCCGCGGCTCCGCCCAAGCGCTCGGTGAAGACCTACTTCGCGCTGCTGCTGGTGCTGGAAGCGATGATGATCGGCGTCTTCGCGGCGACCGACGTCTTCCTCTTCTACGTCTTCTTCGAAGCCATGCTCATCCCGATGTACTTCATGATCGGGTCGTACGGCGGAGCCCAGCGGTCCTACGCGGCCGTGAAGTTCCTGCTGTACTCGCTCTTCGGCGGCCTGCTCATGCTGGTCGCGGTGATCGCGCTCTACGTGATCGCCGGCAAGGGCACCTTCATGTTCCCCCAGCTGATCGGCGTCATCCAGGACCCGACCACGCAGAAGTGGCTCTTCGCGGGCTTCTTCATCGCGTTCGCGGTCAAGGCGCCGCTCTGGCCGTTCCACACCTGGCTGCCCGACGCCGCCGCGCAGGCCCCGGCCGGCGCCGCGGTGCTGCTGGTGGGCGTGCTGGACAAGGTCGGCACGTACGGCATGCTCCGCTTCTGCCTGGAGCTCTTCCCGGACGCGTCGAAGTTCTTCACCCCGCTGGTGATCGTGCTGGCGGTGGTGGGCATCGTCTACGGCGCGATCGTGGCCATCGGCCAGACCGACATGAAGCGCCTGATCGCCTACACCTCGATCTCGCACTTCGGCTTCATCGCGCTGGGCGTCTTCGCGATGACCAGGGACGCGGGCGCGGGCGCCACCCTCTACATGGTCAACCACGGCTTCTCGACCGGCGCGCTCTTCCTGGTCGCCGGTTTCCTGATCTACCGCCGGGGTTCCAGCCAGATCGCCGACTACGGAGGCGTGCAGAAGGTCGCCCCGCTGCTGGCCGGCACCTTCCTGATCGCCGGCCTGTCCGGGCTCTCCCTGCCGGGACTGTCCACGTTCGTCAGCGAGTTCATGGTCCTGATCGGCACCTTCGAGCGCTACCCGGTCGCGGCGATCATCGCGACGAGCGGCGTCGTCCTGGCGGCCGTCTACATCCTGTGGATGTACCAGCGCACGATGACCGGCCCCTCGAAGGAGTCGGCCCACGTCATGCCCGACCTCAACTGGCGCGAGATCTGGGTGATGGGCCCGCTGATCGCGGTGATCATCGCCATGGGCTTCTTCCCCAAGCCGGTGCTTGACGTGATCAATCCCGCGGTCGACAAGACGATCTCCAGCGTCCACATCGAACCGTTCACGCCCGCCGTGGCAGAGAAGAAGGGGGCCGGCCAGTGAACGGCACCATCCAAGCCCCGACAATCGAGTACGCGCTGCTCTCGCCGATGCTGCTGGTGTTCGGTGCGGCGATCATCGGGGTGCTGGTCGAGGCGTTCGCGCCCCGCTACCTGCGCAAGTCGATCCAGATGCCGCTCACGCTGCTCGCCCTGCTCGGCGGGTTCGTCATGACCGTCCTGTCCGCCCTCAACGGCCTGCCGGACGCGCCGACGGCCATGGGTTCGATCGCGGTGGACGGCCCCTCCCTGTTCATCTGGGGCATCATCCTCATCCTGGCGCTGGTCAGCACGCTCCTGATCAACGACGAGGACCAGTTCGTCGCGCAGGCGGCGGCGGTACCGGGAAGCCCGGACGAGGAGGAGGCGATCCTCAGCGGACACGCCCAGACCGAGGTCTACCCGCTGCTGCTGTTCTCGGTCGGCGGCATGCTGCTCTTCGCCTCCGCCAACGACCTGCTGGCCATGTTCGTCGGCCTTGAGGTCATGTCCCTGCCGCTGTATCTGCTCTGCGGTCTGGCCCGCCACCGCCGCCTGCTCTCGCAGGAGGCCTCGGTCAAGTACTTCCTGCTCGGCGCGTTCTCCTCGGCCTTCTTCCTGTACGGCATGGCCCTGGTCTACGGCTACGCCGGGTCGGTGGACCTGAAGGTCATCAGCGCCGCGCTCACCAAGGTCAGCGGTCAGGAGACGCTGCTGCTGCTCGGCCTCGCGCTGCTCGGTGTCGGCTTGCTCTTCAAGGTCGGAGCCGCGCCGTTCCAGGCGTGGAAGCCCGACGTCTACCAGGGCGCGCCCACCGCGGTCACCGCTCTGATGGCCTCCACGGTGCTCGTGGCGGCCTTCGGCGCGGTGCTGAGGGTCTTCTGGGTCGCCCTGGGCGGCCTGGAGTGGGACTGGAAGCCGGTCATGTGGGGCATCGCGATCCTGACGATGATCGTCGGTGCGATCCTGGCCATCACCCAGACCGAGATCAAGCGGATGCTCGCCTACTCCTCGATCGCGCACGCGGGCTTCCTGCTCACCGGCGTCGTCGCGATCGGCGCCGCCGAGCAGAACAAGCACGCCCTGTCGGCCATCCTGTTCTACCTGGCCGCGTACGGCTTCACCACGGTCGGCGCCTTCGCGGTCGTCACCATGGTCCGTGACGCGGGAGGCGAGGCCGGGCATCTGTCCCGCTGGGCCGGTCTGGGCAAGCGTTCCCCCGTTCTCGCGGGTATTTTCGCCTTCTTCCTGCTGGCCTTCGCCGGCATTCCGCTCACGAGCGGCTTCTTCGGCAAGTACGCCGTTTTCTCGGCGGCGGTCGCCGGAGACGCGCTGCCGCTGGTCATCGTGGGTGTGGTCAGCTCGGCGATCGCCGCGTTCTTCTACGTCCGGGTGATCGTGCTGATGTTCTTCAACGAGCCCGCCGTCGACGGACCGTCCATCGCGACGCCCACGGTGGGCACCTCGGCTGTGGTCGCCCTCGCGGCAGCGGCTACGGTAGTGCTAGGGGTTTTCCCGCAGCCGGTGCTCGATCTCGCGGATCAGGCTGCGTCCGCGCTGTTCATTCGCTAGAGGAGTAACGGTTCATGGCTGCGCCACCGGTTGTTGATCTTCCGTTCGTCGACGAACGGTTGGCGCAGGACCTCGCTACCGGACTGGCCGAGGTCGAGAAACTGCTGCGATCCTCGGTGGAGAGTGAGGACGCCTTCGTCACGGAGGCGTCCAAGCACCTCATCGAGGCGGGCGGCAAGAGGTTCCGGGCCATGCTGGTCCTGCTCGCCGCCCAGTTCGGTTCACCCGCGGCGGCGGGAGTGGTGCCCGGGGCCGTGGTGATCGAGCTGACCCACCTGGCGACGCTCTACCACGACGACGTGATGGACGAGGCCCCGGTCCGCCGGGGCTCTCCGTCGGCCAACGCCCGCTGGGACAACACCGTGGCCATCCTGACCGGCGACTACCTGTTCGCCCAGGCCTCGGAGATCCTCGCCGACCTTGGCTCCGACGTCATCAGGATCCAGGCGCAGACGTTCTCCCGGCTGGTCCGCGGCCAGATCCGCGAGACCATCGGCCCCCGCTCCGGCGAGGACCCGGTGGCCCACTACATCGGGGTGCTGGCCGACAAGACCGGCTCGCTGATCGCCACCTCCGGCCGGTTCGGCGCCATGCTCAGCGGTGCCACGCCCGAGGTGGTCGAGCGACTGACCCGGGCCTGCGAGGCCATCGGGGTCGCCTGGCAGCTCGGCGACGACCTGCTGGACGTCGCCTCGGAGACGGCCGAGTCGGGCAAGACGCCGGGCACCGACCTGCGCGAGGGCATCCGGACCCTGCCCGTGCTCTACGTCCTGGCGTCGGACAACCCCGAGAGCGTCCGGCTGCGCGAGTTGCTGGCCGGTCCGGTGGCCGAGGAGGACATCGAGGAGGCCCTGCGTCTGCTCCGCGCCGACCCCGCCATGGGACATGCCCGCGCCGAGCTGCTCGACTGGGTCGACCGTGCCCGCGAGGACCTCGCGGGCCTTCCCGACATCCCGGCCCGCGCCGCCTACCTGGCCCTCTGCGACTACGTCGTCGAGCGCTCCGGCTGAGCGCCGGTCCAGGACAGGACCCAGCCCGGCCCGGCGACAGCGCCGAGCCGGGTTTTTCGTGTTTCTTCCACGATATTACTTGCAGGGCAAAGCAAATAATGTATGTGCATGTAGACTCCTGCCGGATAGCACACTCCAGGAGGAATCACCATGTCGTGGGACCGTTTCGCCCTCTTGCACGCACGCGTGGAGGCGGAGTTGGCCAAGGCACTCCAGCGCGGTCACGGCCTGGGGTTGTCGGAGTACCGCGCACTGATCCAGCTCGCCGCCGTCCCCGACGGCTCCATGCGCATGCAGGAACTCGCCGAGGCGGTGGGGCTCAACCAGAGCTCGGTGACCCGCCTTGTCGCCCGTCTCGAAGGGGCCGGGATGACCCGGCGCAACCTCTGCTCGGACGACCGGCGCGGCGTCTACTCGGTGATCACCGACGAGGGGCGCATCCGCCTGGCCGGTGCCACGCCCACCTACGAGCGCTCCCTGAGCGCCGCGCTGGAGCAGGCGGGCGTCGACCCGGTCTTCACCCCCCTGGTCCTCGCCGTACGCGGCTCCTGAGGCTTATGAGGCGTTCTGTACGGCTACCTGCTTGGGCATCGCGCGGCGGACCTGAGCGGCCGTCCTGAGACTGTCCCAGGTGAAGACCGACAGCGCCAGCCAGATGATGGCGAACCCCACCCAGCGGCTGGGCGGCATGACCTCGCGCATGACGACCACCCCGCACAGGAACTGCAGGATCGGGGCGATGTACTGCAGCAGGCCGATCGTGGTGAGAGGTACCCGAAGCGTGGCGGCGGTGAAGCAGAGCATTGGAACGGCGGTGACCACACCCGCTCCGGCCAGCAGGAGCGCGTGGCCCGCCCCCCAGTTGCCGAACGTGCTCGTCCCCTGCTGTCCCAGGTAGGCCAGGTAGCCCAGCGCGGGCAGCAGCAGCACCAGCGTCTCGATCGTCATGCTCTCCGCCGCACCCACCCCGGCGATCTTCTTGACCAGGCCGTAGGTGCCGAAACTGGCGGCCAGCGCCAGTGCGATCCACGGCGGCCGCCCGTAGTCCACGGTCAGCATGACCACCGCCACCGTGCCCAGCCCCACCGCGGCCCACTGCCACGGCCGCAGCCGCTCCTTCAGTATCAGGACGCCGAAGAGCACGCTGACCAGGGGGTTGATGAAGTAGCCGAGCGCGCTCTCGACCACGTGCCCGGTGTTGACGGCGTAGATGTAGACGCCCCAGTTGATCGTGACGAGCACCGCGGCCAGGACGAGAAGGCCGATCTTTCTCGGGGTGCGCAGCAGCTCGCGGAACCAGGACCAGTGGCGTCGCACCGCCAGGATGGCGACGACGGCGACCAGGGACCAGGCGATGCGGTGGGCCAGGATCTCCAGGGCGCCGGAGGGCTTCAAGAGCGGCCAGTAGAGCGGGAACAGGCCCCACATTGCGTAGGCGGCGATCCCGTAGAGAACTCCACGGCGTGTTTCAGGCATGACCCCTATCTTTACTCCTTACTCGATTTAACACAATTTAGCTGTGCTTTTCGATCAGTTAAGAAACACTTGTGGGAACACGGGGGAGCCGCCCTCGGTTGCTTCCTGGTGAGAACGTGTCAGGAGGAGGTTCGCAATGGGCTGGCTGTTCGGCAAGGACAAGACTTCCATGGTGTCCCCGGAGAACGCGCTGCCGGGCCGTGCCACCAGGATGGCGGTGCCCGGGCGTCATGAGGTTCTCGACGCCCCGCTGGCTCCGCCGTACCCCGAGGGGAGTGAGATCGCGGACTTCGGCCTCGGCTGTTTCTGGGGCGCCGAGCGCATTTTCTGGCAGACCCCGGGTGTGGTCTCCACCTCCGTCGGCTACGGGGGCGGCTACACCCCGAACCCGACCTACGAGGAGGTCTGCACCGGCCAGACCGGTCACACCGAACTCGTCCGCGTCGTCTTCGACCCGGCCCGGGTGTCCTACGAGGAACTGCTGCGCGTCTTCTGGGAGTCGCACAACCCCACCCAGGGCATGCGCCAGGGCAACGACGTCGGCACGCAGTACCGCTCGGCGATCTACTTCCACTCACCCGAGCAGGAGAAGGCCGCCCTGACCTCGCGTGACGCCTACCAGAAGGTCCTCACCGACTCCGGCTACGGCGCCATCACCACCGAGATCGCCCCCGCCGGCGACTACCACTTCGCCGAGCAATATCACCAGCAGTACCTCTACAAGAACCCCGGCGGCTACTGCGGCATCGGCGGCACCAACGTCAAGCTAGGTGACCCGTCTCAGTGGGGCGCCTGCCAGACCGGTCTGGTCCCGACCGAGGAGTAGCTCCACAGCGCTCCGCTGTACGGCTCACGCTCAACTTCTGGGCGTGAGCCGTCCTGCCGTCCGGCCCCGGTTCGGTGGGTGGGAGACGTGTGAGGAGCGGTCAGGCCGAGGGGGTGTGTCGTTGGGGGTGTACGGATACTTCAAGGACGACGGCGTGGGCTCCGTCGGCGTCGACGAGGTGTTCTTCCACGGTGGGGCCGGTGATGGCCAGGTGGTGGCGGTGCAACCAGCCGAACAGGTCCTGCCCGGCGCGGACCACGTCTGCGGAGGGCGGAACGACGGCTCGCACGACGGATCGAGCGGGCAGGGTGAGCTGCTCGCTGTCGCGATCGGTGGTCACCGCCGCCGTGAACCCGCCGGTCGGCTGCCCGCGCAGCCAGGTCAGCAGGGTCGCCGGCGGTGCCGGGCATAGGGCGGCGAGCTCGGATGGATGATCGAGGTGCAGCCGGCGTACGCGTAGGCGGCGTGATCTCATCGCGGTCTGCTGGGGCAGGATCGACATCGGCGTGGCGAGGTGGTCCTCGGCATGAGCCGCAGTGGCGGCCAAAGCGGCGATGTCACGCTTGATGCCCGTCACGATCTCGGCCAGGGCTTGTCGCAGCTGCGCCTCGGGAGCGTCCAGCAGATCGGCGATCCGGCGTAACGGCAGGCCCAGGCGTTGCAAGCCGCGGATGCGTTCCAGCCGTGACAGCTCGGCCACGCCGTACCAGCGATAGCCGGTGGATCGGTCCACCGCGGCGGGAGCCAGTAGCCCGATCTTGTCGTAATGGCGCAGGGTCCGTTCGGACACGCCGACCATGTGCGCCAGTTGACCGATCCGCCACACCCTGGCTCCTCTCCCCGGCATGTTGACTCTGTCCCTGCGGCAAGGTCCTACCGTCACCGTCCATTTGCCTGGGCGGCTCTGAGCGAGGCGCCGAAGGTGCCGCTGCGCCATCGGCGGGACCGGGGTTGCGTGCCCCGTGAGACTGACCTCCGGCGACGCGTAGACCTGCGAAGACAGCCGAAACTTGGCCCAGGTCGGCCCGGTCCATCCGGTGTCGATTTGGGACCGGTGTCGTTTTCGGCGAGGAGTTTCATTACAGGGTTAAAGTCGGTTCGCTGCGGGGTCCGCCGGGTGCGCTGATCGGTCTGCGTGCCCGGCTACGGCTCTCCGGCCGGTCCGAGCACGCACGGCCCCACGCGCCCCGTGGGGCCGACAGAAGCCACCAAGGAGACGCCGCGCGGACACATCTGTGAGGAGTCACACCGGCAGCGCTGGAGGTGGCCCGCACCCGCCACGCATCGCTCCTACTGCCGGGGGTCCGCGGCCAGGTTGAAAAGAATGCGCCGGTCAGCGGCGCGCCTGGCCGGACGGTGCGCTCCGCCGGGCGCTCCACGCCACCACCGCCGCGGCGGGCGGGTTAAGGGCCCCGCACAGCACCCGCCAGGTGCCGCAGCGGCAGGTCTGGTAGCGCACCAGCCCTTCGCTGGTGTGGTGGTGGGAGCGGGTGTGCCAGTCATGTCCGTCGTGATCGTTCATGGGTCCAGCGTGCTGTAATGGCATTGTGCATCTCAACCCTTACGGGGCGGACGCGGTCCTTCTGATGGCGGACCTGACCAACTTCCCGCCCGCATCCCTCGACGACCTGGTGAAACGGTGCGCGGACGCCGGCCTCGTCATCGACCGCCCCCCGGGGGAGGCGGATCTAGCTGCCGCGCTCAACCTGGCCGAGCAGTGGTGCGAGATCGTCGACATCCGCGACGAGCGCGCACGGGTCGCGCTGCTCAACGACCTGCTGGCCACCTCGGCGGCGTATCCCCGCGTCACTGACCACGCCGGAACCGGCTGGCACCTGCACTATCGCGACGCGGGCCTGTCGCTCGGCGGCGTGCTGCGCGCGCTGGTCGCGGTGGGCACCGCCCTGCATCTGACGGGGCGCGGCATGTCGCGGCTGGCGCGCTGCGCGCGCGACGGCTGCGGGCTGGTTTACGCGGACGTCTCGCGGAGCGGCCGGCAACGCTACTGCTCGCCGCGCTGTGCCAACCGGGACGCGGTGCGGCGGCACCGGGCCCGCCACGCTCCTCCTTCTCCGGTGAATCGACAGTGAACCTCCGCGGGCGGCCACCGACTACTGCGGCCTCAGTGCCCTTCTTGTTTCGCCCCTGCTTGTGCTTGAAGCCGTACGAGATGAACGCCGGCGGCTGGAGACCGTGGCCTACTCTCGCACCAGCCCCTACCAGCAGGCGATCCGCGCGCGGATCGTGCTGGACGCCGCCCGCCTCTCCCCCCGAGGCCCTTGCCGCCCCGTGACCCTCCGTCAGGGCCAACACAAAGCGCCCCGGAGCGATCAAGCTTCGGGGCGTTTGGGCTGTTCAGAGGATGTGGTCAGGGGGCGGCAAGGGCCTCGGTGGGGGAGAGGCGGGCGGCGCGCCAGGCCGGGTAGATGCCGGCGAAACCGCCGATCACCAGCGTGGCGACCACGCCGCCGACGCCGGCCCACGCGGGCACCACCGCGGGCCAGTTCTGGTACGTCGCGTACGCCCCCGTCACGGCGATCCCCAGCAGTGCGCCGCCGACGCCACCGAGCGCCGACAGCAGCAGGGATTCGGCGAGGAACTGGATCCTGATATGTCCCCGGGTGGCGCCCAGCGACCGGCGCAGGCCGATCTCCGCGCGCCGTTCGAGCACCGAGATGACCATCGTGTTCGCTACGCCCACGCCGCCGACCAGCAAGGCCACCGCGCCGAGGCCGAGCAGCAGCCCGGTCAAGGCCGTGTCCGTGGCCTGCTTGGCCGCGAGCGCGTCCGACGGCCGCGACACGTCCACCTCGTTCGGGTTCTCCGGGTTGGCGGTGGCGCCCAGGACAGCCTTCACCGCCAGTACGGCGTCGTCCCGCGTACGGGTGTAGACGGTGGTCGGATACCCGTCGAAGCGCAGGGTGGACTTCGCCGCATGCCAGCCGACCAGGGCGGCGAAGTCCAGTTCCGGCGCGAGGACGACCGGGCGCAGGACGCCGACGACGGTGAACCACTGGCCGCCCAGCCATACCTTCACGTCCGGGGTGGCCCTGACGACGCCGAGCCGCTTGGCCGCCGAGGCCCCGAGCACCACGGCGGGGTACCGCACGGTGGCCGCGTTGAGCCACGTCCCGTTGGCCACGCTCGCGCCCACTGTGCCGAGCAGGTCGGCCCGAGCGGCCATCACCGTCAGGTTGCCCGTCTCGCCCGGTGGGACACGGTCACTCCGGTACACGTTGGCGCTGGTCAGCGTCCCTGTGGCCGTCACCGAGAGCACCGGGCCGATCCGGCCTATCATCGCCACCGACTCCTCCGGCAGGTGCGACTGGTCGCCGTGGAGGGTGTGCCCGGGGGACACCCGCAGCAGGTTCGTGCCGAGTGCGGCGAGCTGCCGGTTGAGGCTCTCCCGGCTGGAGCTCGCGATGCCGACCACGCACACCATCGCGGCGATGCCGAGCGCGATGCCGAGCGCGGACAGGAACACCCGCAGTGGCCGGGCGCGCAGACCGGCGGCGCCGACCCGGAAGGCGTCCGCGGGTGAAAGATGCGACGGCGCGGTCATGCGACCACCTGCCCGTCGCGTACGTGCACCAGGCGGTGCAGCCCTGCGGCGAGGTCCCGGTCATGGGTGATCACCACGACGGTGGTGCCGGTGGAGTGAAGGTCCCGCAGCAGCCGCATCACCTCCGCGCCCGAGGCGGAGTCGAGGTTGCCGGTCGGCTCGTCGGCGAGCAGCACGGGCGGATCGCCCACCACCGCGCGGGCGATGGCCACCCGTTGCTTCTCCCCGCCGGAGAGCTCGTGCGGGCGGTGGTCCAGCCGGTCGCCCAGTCCCAGCCGCTCCAGGGTGACGGTCGCCCGGCGGCGTCGCTCGCGCAGCCGGACGCCGGCGTAGAGCAGGCCGTCGGCCACGTTGTCCACCGCCGGTACGCCCGCCGCGAGGTGGAACTGCTGGAACACGAAGCCGACGGTGCGCCCCCGCAGCGCCGAGAGCCTCCGGTCCGGCAGCCGGGACACGTCGGTTCCGGCGATCGTCACCGTCCCGTTGGTCGGCAGGTCCAGCGCCCCGATGAGATGGAGCATCGTCGACTTGCCCGATCCGGACGGGCCGACGACGCCGACCAGCTCGCCGGCGTCGATCGTCAGCGAGACGTCGCGCAGCGCCTGGAAGCCGCCCGGGTAGGTCTTGCCCACTCCGCTGAGGACGATCATTCGGGCACCCCCACGCGGGTGCCCTCGGTGATGCCGTCACCGCTGACCTCCACCCGGCCGTCGCCGAACATGCCCAGACGCACGGGCACGTACCGGCTGGTGGAGCCGGTCACCACCTGCAGACCGTAACCGCCCTCGGCGAGCACGGCCAGCGCCGCGACGGGGACCGTGAGCACGTCGCGCACGCTGTCCGACACCAGGCTGACGACGACCGGGGCCCGGTCCAGCCGGCCGATCTTCGACTGGTCCCGGAGGGTCACGGTCACGTCGATCGTCGCGGGGCGCTGCTCATCCGGCCCGGGGGTGGCCACGGTGCCCACCTCGGCGATCCTGCCCTTGGCGGTCTTGCCGTCCGGGAGTTCGACCGTCGCGGGCAGCCCCCGCCTGACCAGGGTTTGCAGCGCCACGTCCAGGGCGATGCTGACCACCTTCGTGGTGCGGGTGTAGGCGAGGATCGGCCCGCTTCCGGGGGTGCCGAGCCGCCCGGTGAGTGACGCCACCCGTATCGCGCCGGGCGCGATCACCACGGACGCCGGGTCGAAGACACCTGTCTGGGTAAGCCCGAGATCCTTCTGCCACCGGCGTACGGCGACCGCCGTGGCCCAGGTGTACCGGTGGTCCACGGTCAGACCCGGGTAGCCGAGGGCGGCCAGGTTACGCTCCACCTCCTCGACGTCCCTGCCGGCGTCACCGATGCGCAGCTGCCGGTAGAGCGGAAGCCTGCCGTAGAACAGCGGCACCGGGTCGTCGTCCGCCCGGTAGACCGACCGGCCGCGTTTGATCGTGGCGCCGAGGCGCGGTAGCCAGGTGAGGGTGCCGGAGCCGCGTCCGGCGACGGTCACCGACGCCCCGTAGCCCAGCACCCCGTTCACCTGCTGGCTCCGGGTCAAGGTGGTCCGGGTGACCGGAGCGGTGGCGGGTAGTGCCCTGGTGGTGCTCGACGAGGTGGACGGGCTCTTCCCGCCGAAGCCGATCGCGGCGGCCGTCACCACCACGATCGCCAGCAGAGCCGACCCGCCCACCAGCGCCGTCCGGGTCGGCCGGTTCACTTCCCCTCCTTCTGTTCCTGGGGCAGCTTGTCCTTGCAGGCCTCGATGGCCGCCTTGTAGACCGGGTCGCTGTCGAGCTGGGCCCGGGTGACGTTCGCGAATCGGCCCTTGATCACCATGTTTCCGTCGGCTGGGTCGGGATCGCTCATCTCGACGTCGTGGGCGCGCATGCACACGGCGAAGGCCCGGAGCTGCTCCAGTTCCTCTGGCGGGGGGCCGTTCTCCCGCATCCCCTCCGGTAGGAAGCGCAGGCACGCCTGGTGGGCGGTTCGCCACGCGCGTGCTTGCTCGCCGCTCGGCGGGATGAGCCTGAGAGGTTCGTTCGGGCCGAGATCCGGCATGGTCTGGCCGTGCTCCCGCATGCACTTCACGTAGGCGGCCGGATCGCCGGCCGGGGATGCGGACGGGCGCGCGCTTGCGGTGCCGCTGGTCGCCGAGGCGATACCGGTGCCCTCGGGGGCCTTGGTGCAGGCGGCGACCGCCAGCCCGCACAGCAGGACGGGGATCACGAGAATTGGTCTCATGCTGTCGAGGTCTACGCCGCGGCCGGTGACAGCACCGCTACGTCCGATGTCGGACCGATGTCATGCCCGGCGACGCAGAATGACCTCATGCGAGTCCTGGTGGTCGAGGATCACGTCACGCTGGCCCATCGGATCGCCGAAGGGCTCCGAGACGCCGGGATGGCGGTCGACGTGGTCACCGACGGAGCGGCCGCCATGGTCGAGGCGGCCGCCACGGCGTACGACGTGATCGTGCTCGACCGGGACCTGCCCGGGGTTCACGGCGACCAGGTGTGCCGGTCGCTGGCCGGTGGCAGGGCCTGCATCCTGATGCTCACCGCGGCGGCCGGGGTCGACGATCGGGTCGACGGGCTGGAGCTGGGCGCCGATGACTACCTGGGCAAGCCGTTCGCGTTTCACGAGTTGGTCGCCCGGGTGCGCGCGCTCGGCCGCCGCGCGCCGTCCGCGCCGCCGATCGTCCGCCGCGGCGACCTGGTCGTGGACCGGGCCCGCCACCGGGTCAGCCGTGGCACCCGCGCGTTGTCGCTCACCCGTAAGGAGTTCGGGATCCTGGAGATGCTCATGGCCGCCGACGGCGGCGTGGTCAGCACCGAGGAGCTGCTGGAGCACGTCTGGGACGCCAACGCCGACCCGTTCAGCAACATCGTCTCGGTCACGATGACCCGGTTACGCCGCAAACTCGGTCCGCCGCCGGTGATCGAGACCGTCGTCGGACGGGGTTACCGGCTGTGACCCGGCCGCGCCTCACCATCCGGGTCCGCCTCACGCTGCTCTACACCGGCCTGTTCGCGGCGTGCGGGGCGATCGTTGTCGCCATCACCTACTTCCTCGTGGCCGGGCTTCCCGAGATCCAAGGCACGGGGACGCGCCCGGCGGACAATGCCGAGCAGTTCCTCACATACTGCAGGCAGGCCCTCCGCGTGGACGCCGATCCCGCGCTTCAGGCCAAGTGCGACCTGGCCTACCTGGAAGGCGTCGTGGCCGGCGCGGCGGGCCAGCGCGAGGCGACCCTGTCACACCTGCTGCGGTACTCGCTGATCACCCTCGTGGTGGTCATCCTCCTCGCCGCGCTCGCCGGGTGGATCGTCGCCGGGCGGGTGCTGCGCCCGGTCCACCGCATCACCGCGGCGGCGCGCGCCGCGTCCGAGCACAACCTGTCGGCGCGGGTGTCGCTGACCGGCCCGCGCGACGAGCTGCACGAGCTGGCCGACACCTTCGACGACATGCTCGGCCGCCTGCAGGCCGCGTTCGAGAGCCAGCGGCGGTTCATCGCCAACGCCAGCCACGAGCTGCGTACGCCACTGACCGTCATGCGCGCCACCGTCGACGTCGTCCTCGGCAAGCGGGCACCCACGGAGGCGGAGCTGCTGAGCATGGGCCGGGACGTCCGGGTCGCCGTCGACCAGGCCGAGGCGGTCGTGGGGGCCCTGCTCACCCTGGCGCGGAACGAGCGCGGGCTGAGCGTCCGGGAGAAGGTCGACCTGGCCACCGTGGCCGAGGACGTCCTCGACGACATCCGGCTCGGCGACCGGAACCTGCACGCGACGCTGGAGCCGGTGGTGACGTGGGGTGACCCCGTGCTGCTGGAACGGCTCGTCGCCAACCTGGTCGACAACGCGATCCGCTACAACGTGCCCGGCGGCGACATCTGGCTCACCACCTCCGCGATGGACGAGCGGGTCACGCTTTCGGTGACCAACACAGGACCGGACGTTCCCGCGGATCGCGTCGACGCCCTGTTCGAGCCGTTCCAGCGCCTGCACGATCGCACCACGTCGGACGGGTTCGGGCTGGGACTGGCGATCGTCTCGTCGATCGCCGCCGTGCACGACGGTGCGATCACCGCCGCTCCCCGCCCGGATGGCGGCCTGCGCGTCACTCTGACGGTTCCAGCGGCCGGGCCTGCACCGCGCGAGCAGTCGTCAGATCGCGCCCATTGATTGGGCGACCCAGATCTCGCCACATCCACGCGGGCGGATAGCCGCCCAAGCCTGAGACCGAAGCCGGTCGCAGCGTCTGATCAAAGCGAGGGATGGGAATGAGTACGGACCTTTAGGGCGCCGAGTTTGCGTTTCGCCTTGAGGGAATCTCCGAAAGTGCCTCGCGGATCAGTTCCGACAGCCACCAGGGGAAGGACGCGCCATCGGTCCAGACCGATACCAGCGCGATCCCGTAGCCCTCGTGAACGTCAGCCGCGATGCCGAGATCTTCCAGCGCCGTCAGTAATCGGTTGGCTGCCCGGAGTGGTAAGCGATGCATGACGCGATCATCACGAAGGACGGCACACGCGCTGAACAGCCCAGCACTGCCAGTAGTGGCTCTATTCGTGTCACGAATACGGCCGCGCCGAGGCGATCCGGCTTAACCTAACGTCATGGATCGAGCGAGCGGCAGCTTGCCGCCCCAGTTCTGGTCTTCCCCGGCTCTCGCGGCGCTCACCGTCGCCCCGACTCCGATACAAGAACCGCAACGGCTACTGCGGCATCGGCGGAACGGGCGTTGCCTGTCCGGCCGGCCTGACCTCCGGCGAAGCGTAGACCTGCGGAGATGGTCAGAACCTGGCTCGTGATCGCCCGGCGCGCCCGGAGTCGATCATGGGCCAGAGCTGTTTGCGCGGCGTCGCCGTCCAGCGCGAGCTCCTAGTGGATGGCCAGATAGACGGCTTCGGGGCGGGACGGCCTGGCGGGCATCCGGTCCTTCGGCAGTGGCCGGGTGCCGACCGGGCCGGCGAACAGGTCGACCACGTCGTCGACCGGCTCGGCGGCCTTCACCTCGTGCAGCGCCACTGCGACCCCCTGATGTCGTGGCCAACGACAGGAGCGCTCCTGTGATCATCAGCGGAAAAACTCACGCAACGCCCAAATCACCTGTTGAAGCCCTTGATGAGCAGCCACGACGCCAGCACCATCTCGCTGACCGACAGCGGCGCGATCAGCACGGCGTGCGCCGGCGCGGACACCTCGACCACCCCGAAGAGCACGAGCAGAGCGTCCACCGCGTACGGCACCACCGCGGCCAGCGCCCATCCGGAGATCAGCCGCGGCACCAGCGCGCCCCGCCACAGCGCCCCGTTGAGCAGCACCACGGCCAGGCAGAAGAACAGGGAGCTGACCGGATAACCCCAGGTGCCGTACGTGCCGGACCACGAGGCATCTCCGCCGGACGCGGCGACGAGCGGCCCGAGCGCCGACGGGAGCAGCAGCACGACCTCCAGCGTGCGCGCCACGACGTACCCGACGGCCACCCCCTCGCCGCGTTCGCGCAGCACCGGGAAGATCGCCGCCGGGATCATCGCGATGGCGGCGGCCATCACTACCACCAGCAGCGCCCCGGCCCGCGACCGGTCCCCTGCCAGCAGCACCGCGCTCAGCACACCCGCCACGGTCGCGGTGATGAAGAGGCCCCCGACGATCCGGGCCGTCGTCTGTCTGCTCATGCTCACTCCGAAACTCCGAAGACAACTGAAGACGATGAGGACCGCGATGTCCGCTATGGTCCGATCGATGCGGCACCCACCCTGGCCGGGGACGGTGTGCGAACGGTGTGCCGGCGGTTGGCCGGGCGAGGAGGCGGCCCGTGGTCCGGATCCGGCTGCTGGGCGGCGTGACCGCCGAGACCGACGACGGCGACCCGATCGACGTGGGCGCGGCCAGGACGCGCACCCTGCTGGCGGCCCTGGCCCTGTCGCCCGGCGCGCCCGTGCCAGTCGCGCGGCTGATCGAGCAGGTGTGGGCCGACGCGCCGCCCCGTACGGTGGCCAAGACCTTGCAGTGGCACGTCGCCCGGCTGCGCGCGGCGCTGGGCCACGCCGCGATCGGTCGGGCCGGCGCCGCCTACCGGCTTGACCTGCCGGCCGAGGCCGTCGACGTGGGCCGTTTCCGCGCCCACCTGCGCGACGGCGACGCGGAAGCGGCACTCGCCGAGTGGACCGGCGACCCGCTGGCCGGAGTGGACGCGCCGGGCCTGGCCGCAGCGGTGCACGGCCTGATGGAGGAGCGGCTCGGCGCCCTGGAGTCGGCTCTGGAACACCAGGTGGACCGCGACCCGCACCGGGCCGCCGCCACCCTGACCGGCCTGGTCACCCGCCACCCGCTCCGAGAGGGCCTGTGGGCGCTGCTGATGACCGCGCTGACCCGGTCCGGACGGCGGGCCGACGCCCTGGCCACCTACCAGCGGGCCCGCCGCCACCTGGTCGCCGAGCTCGGCATCGAGCCCGGCCCCCGGCTGCGCGACCTGGAGGCGCGGATCCTGCGCGAGGAGGAGCCCCGGGAGGGCAACCTGCCGCCGCGGCTGAGCCCGCTGATCGGCCGCGACGACGCCCTGGCGGCGGTGGTCGGCGCCCTCGCCGGGTCGCCGGTGGTCACCCTGGTCGGGCCCGGCGGCATCGGCAAGACGCGGCTGGCCCTGGCGGCGGCGCTGCGAACCGGTGGCGCCGCCTGGCTCCTGGACCTGTCGGAGATCACCGACGCCGCCGATGTGCCCCGCGTCGCGGCAGGCACGCTCGGCGTCGCGCAGCGGCCCGGCCGCGGCCTGACCGAGTCGGTCGTGGCCGCGCTGGCCTCCCGTACGGCGCTGCTGGTGGTGGACAACTGCGAGCACGTGCCGGACGGCGCGGCCGGATTCGTCCAGGCGGTGGCCCGGGGATGCCCGCACGTACGGGTGCTGGCCACCTCACGGGAGCGGCTGGCCGTGGACGGCGAGCAGGTGGTGGCCGTCGACCCGCTGGCGCCGGGGGCCGCCGCCGAGCTGTTCCACACCCGCGCGTCCGCCACCGACCTCGGCTACGACCGCCTCGCGCACGCCGCCGACGTGGCCGACCTGTGCCGCCACCTGGACGGCATCCCGCTGGCCATCGAACTGGCCGCCGCCCGCGTCCGCAGCCACCGCCCCCGCGACCTGCTGGCCCGCCCCGGCGCGGCGACCGGTGAGCGCAGGACCGGCGCCCCCAGGCACCGCAGCCTGCACGCCGCCCTGGCCTGGTCCCACGACCTGCTCACCGACGCCGAACGCGTGACGCTGCGCGACCTGTCGGTCTTCCGCGGCCCTTTCCCGCTGGCCGCGGCCGCCACCGTGACCGGGGACGACGCCCTCCTGGGCACCCTGGTCGAGCGGTCGATGGTGGCGACCGTGCCCGGGCCGCGGTTCCGGCTGCTGGAGCCGATCCGCCAGTTCGCCGCCGCCCAGGGCCCGACCGAGGAGGCCGCGGGACGGCACGCCCGCTGGTGCCTCATCGAGGTCGCCGAGATCGGCGTGCTGCTGCGCAGCACCCGGGAGGAGGAGGGCGTGGCCCGGCTGCGCGAGCTGTGGCCGAACCTGCGCGCCGCGTTCGGGTGGGCGTGCGCGGCCGGCGACGTGGCGACGGCCGACGCGCTGGTTCGCCCGGTGGTGACGGAGCTGACGCTGCGCGGCACCCAGGAGATCGGCGACTGGGCCGAGCGCCTGCTGGCCCTGCTCCCGCCGGATCAGGCCGGTCGGCGCGCGTTCTGGCTGCTGTGGGCGGCCGAGCGGCTCACCCAGACCGCCGACCCGGCCGCCTTCGTCGCCCTGGCCGCGCCGGACCACCCGCTGGCCCGCTACGCCGCCGCCTACGTGTGCGGCGACGGGCAGGCCCTGGCGGAGCTGCTGCTGCCGGCGGCGGCCGGGCTGCGCGAGCGGGAGCCGTACCTGGCGGCGTTCCTGCAACTGAACGCGGCCGGAACGCTGCTCGGCATTGGCCGCTTCGCGCAGGTGGATGAGGCGGTCACGGTGCTGGCCGCCCGCTACCGCGCGGAGGGGCCGCCGACGCTCCACCACTGGGCACTGCAGACCCTGGCCTACTCGGCCGCGTTCCAGCGCCGCCCCGGCGACGCCGAGCGGTTCTTCGACGAGGCGGCCACGATCGACCTGCCGGAGGGCTCGCTGTCGGCGGGAAAGGCCGTCCAGGCACGTACGGCGTTTCGGCGCGGGGACCACCCGCGCGCGTACAGGTTGCTGCGTGGTTACATCGACGAGCTCGTGGCCACCGACAACGTGGTCGCGGCGAGCGTGGTCTGCATCGAGTTCGTCACCATGACGGCGGCGCTCGGCCTGCGGGAGGAGGCCGCGCGGATGCTGGCCTACCTGGAGTCGCGCAACGAGTTCGGCGCGATGGCCGCGCGTTTGCTGGTGCCGTACGCGGTGGGCGGGCGCACGGCGGACCCGGGCCTGACCGACCGGCAGGCGCTCGACTACATGGGTGCGGTCCTGGACCGGCTGACGACCGATCAGGAACGAAGAAGCGCCGGGCGGTGACTCCTCTCTACGGTGGGAAACATCCCAGAAACCCCCAAAAGGGTAGGAATGAAAATGGACGCCACGAAGAAGAACGAAAGCACCACCAAGGCGTTCACCGACGAGGATAAGGCCGTCTTACAGACCTGCGACGGTGCAGCGAGATCGGGCCGGATCGGGGCGTTCGAGGGGCCGCGCTGCGGAGCAAGTTAGAACACAAGTCGGACTGATCGATCCGAGGGCGGATCGGCCCCTCCGTCGCCGGTGTCGGCGAGGAGGGCCAGGAGGACGAGGAGCCCCGCGCGGCGACGGCCCGGGGTCCGGGATCACAGAAGACCAGCACCACAAAGGAGCAGGCGACGACACGACGAACAGACACACGAACACCGCCGAGACGACGGCCACGAACGGCAGAGCGCAACACAGCGGATCAACAGGCCGGCCAGAGACCACAGCGTCAGAAAGAATGAACCGACAGGAGAGACAGTGCTAGGCATCATCACTTTTGTGACGATGCGTCCAGGACGAAAAGACCGGGTCCGCGAGCGGCTGCTGGGCCGCTCGTGCGGCTGGTGCGGCCGGCGCGTGCCCTACTCCGGGCGCGGCCGCCCGGCCTCCTACTGCTCCAAGTCGTGCTGTAACCGCGCCTGGGAGGTGCGCAGCGCTGAGGCCAGGTTGCAGCGCGACATCGCCGTCGGCGTCGTGCGCACAGAGCCGGTGCGCGAGGTGGTCCGCGAGACCGTCGTGGAGACCCGCTTCGTCCCCGTGCGCCGCGAGCCCGGTGAGCCGGGCGCGACGTCGGCCGTCCCGGCGACGGCGCAGCAGTGGCTGGCGCAGCTGGCCGAGCTCGCCGCCCAGTTGCGCGAGGGCGAGCTGGGCCGCCAGCACTGGTATCACGCCAGGCTCTACAACGCGATGATCTCCGCCGCCGGGTATCGCCCATGGTTGAATACAGCGGCGCAGCTGTCCGTCTTGACCGCCGCGAAGTATCGCGGCCGTGGCCTGGCTCGCTTGGTAGCCTCGGCGGCGGTGGCCGACGCTCTGGTCAACGGGTTGCTGCCGCAGTGGAGAGCGCGTCCGGAGCCGTCGCGACGAGTCGCCCGAGCCCTCGGTTTCCGGGAGTTCGGCTCGCAGATCAGCCTTCTCATGAAGCACTGACCGCCGGCCCGCGCTCGAATCGGCTTGACCGGCAAGCCGTTAGGCTGTGCCCGTGACACCCAGTGCTGAGCGGGGGACGGCGTTGCGCGCGGACGCCGCACGCAACCGCGCACGGGTGTTGAAGGTCGCCCGCGAGCAGTTGGCCATGGGTGACGACTCGCTCATGCTGAACACCATCGCCCGGCTCGCGGGAGTGGGCGTCGGGACCGTGTACCGGCATTTCCCCAACCGGCACGCGCTGCTGGAGGCGCTGCTGGCGGAACGCTTCCAGCAGCTCGTCGACGAGGCGCAGGCTGCGGCGGCCGACGAGGACGCCCTTTCGGGTTTGCATCGTCTTCTGCGTTTCACTCTCGGACGCATGCTGGACGACGCCGGGTTCGCAGCGGTGCTCGAATCCGCCAGCGACGCCGATGCGCAGACCTCGGCGATGAAGGTCGAGCTGGACCGTGCCGTCGCGGAGCTGCTCGACCGTGCCCGCCGCGCGGGCGCCATCCGGCGGGGCATCGAGGCGGACGATGTCCGCCGTCTGCTCTGCGGCATCGAGCACGCGGTCCGCTCCGGTGGCAACGACACCGAGCATGCCGAGATCTACCTCGACGTCCTCCTTGAGGGCCTGCGCCCCTCGCGTTGACGGCAGCCTGGAACCCGCAGCTTGGGAGTTCGTTGCCGCACGCCCGTCTCCGCTAAGCGGATAGTCATCCATTTATGCTACGGTGTGAGCCTTAAAGCGGATGACTATCCGGTAGCGTTCGACCAGTGGAGGGTGGGGCCATGGGCAAACGGGCCGTGGTGACGGCGGGGACCGGAGGAATCGGCTTGGAGACCGCGATGGGGCTGGCGGCGACAGGTCATGCGGTGACCGTGATCGGCCGGAACGCTGAGCGAGGTGCTCGCGCGGTCGAGAGAATCGACGCGGTGGCGACAGGGCAGGGGGCGAGGTTCGTCGCCGCCGACCTCGCATCGCTCGGCTCCGTCCGGGGGCTGGCCGCCCGGCTCGCGGGAGAGGGCCCGCTGAACGTCCTGGTCAACAATGTCGGGGCGATGTTCGCAGATCGGCAGCAGACGGTGGACGGGATCGAGGCGTCGTTCGCCGTCAACCACCTTTCCCCGTACCTGCTGACCGAACTGTTGCTGGAGCCGCTCCGGGCCGGAGGACCGAGCCGGATCGTGAATGTCACCTCGGGCGCGGTCCGGACGGCCAAACGCTCCTTCGATGCCGCCGAGCCGCCGGGCGGCTACTACGGCTTTCACTGGTACGGCCGAGCGAAGCTCGCCAACCTCGCTTACACGCTGGATCTGGCGGAGCGGCTGCGAGGCACGGGCATCTCGGTTTTCGCGGCCGATCCCGGTGGCGCGGCCACCGCGATGACCGACGGCACCATGCGGTCGCCGAAGATCGTCTCGCCGGGGCTGCGGCTGCTTTGGCCGCTGGTCCGGCGTACCTTCGAACGCGCCACGTCCGGCTCCGCGTCACTGGCCGCACGGTCGTCGGTCCTCGCGGCGGCCGACGCCGCACTGGACGGGCGGACCGGCCTGGTCATCGGACCCGAGGCTCGTCCCGTCGCGCCCTTCCGTCCCGTCACCGACTCCCGAATGGCCGAGGCCGTCCTCCGGCTCAGCCGGCAGCTGGCCCCGCTCACCTCAACCTGACCTTCACGTCGCTTTTTTGGCCGAGGCGAACAACTTAGGTGGATTTTGTTCGGTGCAGTTACATCGGCCCAGTCGAACAAAATCATGGGGGCGTCGGTGTCTGCTGCCCGGTGGGGCTGACGAGTTCTTCGGAGGAGTGACCGAACGCGGAGACCCCTTGGGCGATCAAGGGGTCCTCCGCAGGCGGGGCATCGGCCCGGCCGAGCGTCGTGCGCGTGGCGGATCCGGTGGTGCCTCAAACCGTGACGACGACCTTTCCCGGAGCGTGTCCCTCTTCCACATATCCGATGGCCGCCGGGATCTCTTCGAATGGGTAACACCGGTCGATGACCGGAGTGATTTTTCCGCCCTCGATGAGCTCGGTCAGCGTCATCAAGTTCTGTTTGTTCTCCGTGCATCCGACCACGTCCGCCATGATCGTCCTTTGGGACATGAGCCGCGACATGATGAGCGCCGAGAACATGTGGCCAACGGGTTGCAGCCACCGGCCGGCCTGCCCGCCGATGATGACGCGGGCCCCCCTGGGGGCCAACACCCGCCGGCATGCCGACGTCGAGAGGCCTCCCGCGATGTCCAGCAGGAGATCGTAGCGCTGTCCATTCCGCGTGAAGTCCTCTTTGGTGTAGTCGATGACCTCATCCGCGCCGATCGATCGGACCAGGCCCACGTTCCGCGTGCTGCAGACGCCGGTGACCTCCGCGCCGATCGCCCGGGCGATCTGCACGGCGAACGTCCCCACACCTCCCGAAGCGCCGTTGACGAGGACCTTCTGTCCCGGCTGGACTCGTCCCTTGTCGCGCAGGCCCAGCAGGGCGGTGTTGGCCGCCAGCGGTACCGCCGCCGCCTGCTCGAACGACAGGTTCTTCGGTTTCGGCGCCAGTTCGCCTTCCCGGACGCACACGTACTCGGCGAAGCCGCCCTGCTTGGGCATCGCGAACACCTCGTCGCCGGGGCGGAACTCCGTCACGTCCTTGCCGACCGCCTCGACCTGTCCCGCCATGTCGGCGCCCAAGATGTCGATCCTCGACTTGCGCAGCCCGAGGCCGCCGCTCATCAGCCGCGAGACGTACGGCTCCCCTCTCATGAAGTGCCAGTCATAGGGCTGGACGGAGGTGGCACGCACCCGGACCAGCACCTCGTCGTCGCCGGGCACGGGCTTGTCGATGTCGGTGAGATCCAGTACGTCGGGTGAGCCGTACGAACGTAGGACGAACGCTTTCATCACATTCTCCTTATCCATCGCGGGTGCGGGTGTCAGCCGTGCCGTAGATTCGTGGTCGACGTTGTGGCCCGTATCGATGGGGCGGAGGCATCGCCGGCCGGATGGCGACAAGCGTGTCTCGAGCCACCGGGAATCAGCGTAGAAGGCTGCTACAGAGGGCTCATCGGCCGAAAGTACGCCTGATTGGCGGATGATCGGCTGGCTCGGATCAGGCCGTTCTACCGATGAGCCGCCACTGTCTCAGTCGTCACGATCAGGTCATGACCGACGAGAGCCTGACAGGACACCTTCCGTCTCCGCAGTCGCCGCGAAACGGCCGGTCGGCGGATGACCGGAACACAGCAGGGACTTCCGCCGTAGCCTTCTCCGCCAGGGCGAACTGGCTCGTGCCCGCTGCGCTGGTCGTGCTCAGCGCTGTTCCGATGGCCGCCGGAGCCGTCCGCCTGACCGAGCTGACGGGCGGCGCGGAAATCACATCGGAGAACGCACGGTTCTTCGCGGCGCCCCTGCCTGTGGTGCTGCACATCCTCAGCGTCGGCCTGTACAGCATTCTGGGGGCCTTTCAGTTCGCTCCCGGCTTCCGCCGCCGGAGGCCCGCCTGGCACCGCGTCGCCGGGCGGGTTCTGGTCCCATCTGGACTCGTCGCAGCGCTTTCGGGGTTGTGGATGACCCTGTTCTATCCCCGCCCCGTCGGCGACGGCGATCTCCTCGCCGGGTTCCGGCTCGTGTTCGGCTCGGCCATGGTCCTGGCCATTGTTCTCGGCTTCGCCGCGATCCGGCGACGGGACGTCGCCAGGCACCGCGCCTGGATGATCCGCGGTTACGCGATCGGTCTGGGCGCGGGCACGCAGGTGCTGACCCATCTGTTCTGGTTCCTGTTCCTCGGCACACCTGGGGAGTTCCCCAGAGCCCTGCTCGTGGGCGCCGGGTGGATGATCAACCTCGCGGTGGCCGAGTGGTTCATCCGCAGGCGTCCGCCCCGTACCTTCACCGGCTCCGCCGATGTTCCGCGGGCGGGTCTCACCGGCCGCGGAGGAACGGGGACCCGTCACCGGGGGTAAGGGGGCGTCGTGGAGGCGGTGGGTGAGACCCGGCCCGCGGCCCGCCACGGCGGGAGCGGAGCCGCACCGAGCCGTCGCGGCGAGGGATCCGGCGGCCCGGCCGGTGGTCACCGGCGGTCATGGTAGGGGGCGTCGCCGTACCCGGCTCAGTTCCTGACCCGGTTGGTCTCGTAGGCCCACATGGCGATCTCGACGCGGTTGCGGGCGCCCAGCTTGGCCAGCAGGCTGGCGATGTGGGACTTCACCGTGCTGAGAGAGATGTGCAGCTCGTCGGCGATCTCGCTGTTGGTCCGTCCACGTGCCACGGTGGCCAGGATCTGTTCCTCCCGGGCCGTGAGCGCCTCGATGGGGCGCACCGGCGGTGTGGCGGGCACGGTGCGGGCGAAGGTTCCCAGCAGTCGGGCGGTGACGCTCGGGGCGATGAGCGCGTCGCCGTTCGCGGCGGCGTGGACGGCCTGGGAGAGCAGGTCGGCTCCGGCGTTCTTGAGCAGAAAACCCCGGGCACCGGCTCGCAGCGCGGCGTAGACGTACTCGTCGAGGTCGAAGGTGGTGATGACGACGACGGCGAGGGGGTCCTCGATGCCCGGCCCGGCGAGGGAGCGGGTGGCTCCGATGCCGTCGAGGCCGGGCATGCGGATGTCGAACAGGCACACGTCAGGGCGTAGGCGCCGCGCGAGCTGGACGGCCCGCCACCCGTCGGCGGCTTCGCCGACGACCTCGATGTCCGGCTGGGCGTCGAGAATCATGGTGAGCCCGGTGCGGACGATCTCCTGGTCGTCGGCGACGAGCACCCGGATGCTCATGTCACCGCTCCGGTTCGGGGCAGTACGGCGGTCACGGTCCAGCCTCGATCCGGGGCGGGGCCGGCTTCGCAGGTGCCGCCCAGCAGGTCAGCACGTTCGATCATGCCGATGAGCCCGTATCCCGGTGACCCGGCCGGGCGTACCAGGCCGCTGTCGCCGTCGTCGCTCACCCGCAGGCGCACCGATGTGTCGTCGGCGGCGACGCGAACCTCGATGCGGGTGGCGTGACGGGCGTGCCGTCGAGCGTTGGTGACCGACTCCTGGGCGATGCGGTAGATCGCAGCCTCGACCGGCAGGGGAAGGTCACCGATGTCGTCGGAGATCTCCACGTCGACGGACGGGCCGGAGCGGCCTGGGCTCGCGAGCTGTTCGAGGTCGGTGATGCGACGGCCGGGCGCCGACTCCGCGGGTTGGTCCCGGCGCAGGAGGCGGACCAGGGCGCGCATCTCGTCGAGGGCGCGTGCCGCCTCGGCCTCGATCACGTGGAGTGCCTCGGTCGCGGAGTTGGGCCGCGACGCCGAGGTGGCGATGCCCGCCTGTGCTCGGATCGCCATCGCCGAGATGTGATGGGCGACGGTGTCGTGCAGGTCGCGGGCCAGCCGTTCGCGTTCGAGCAGCTTGATCTGGTCGAGCTCGCGCATTCTCGCCCCGGCCCGGTAGCGGAACGTCCCGCCCAGGGCGATGGCCGAGAACGTGACGGCGAACGCGCCGACCGTGTCGCCGGGGGTGAGGCGGCCGGAGAACAGCGAGAGGGAGACCGTGACGAGCATGATCGTCAAACCGATCGCGACCTCGCGCCCCGATCCCCACCGGAACAACGAGTACAGCAGGACCAGCACGTACACCATCGTGTACGTCTCCAGGGCGTCGCCGTCCGTCAGCAGCGGGGCCAGGCTCGTGGCGGCGAAGACGATCACGACCATCAGCAGCGGCCTGGTCCGGCGCCACAACAGCGTGGGCACCAGCCCGACGGTGACGGTCACCGAGACGGCCCGCCATGGAAGATCGGGCCGCAGAACTCCTTCGAGCACCGCGACCGCCACGAGTACTCCCACGAGTGCCCAGTCCCGCCAAGCCCGCGACGGCGGGTTGGGAGGGCGGGGCTCGTCCCACACGGAGCGAAGAAGGGCGAGCACATGAACATGGTACGAAAGTCCACGCTGCTCGGGGCGGCCCAAAGTACAAGACGCACATTTCACCGTCGCGCGGCCCCGACATGTGGGGGGCCGTACCGCGCCGCTGTCCCGCGGTCGGTCGGGTGCCCGCGGGTGAGACAGTGCTCACGCCGGTACCCCACTGAGCGACGCCGACCGTGCGGATCCGCGAGGCGGACGTCGGCCACGGCACCGACGTCAATCTCTCAGCAGGGAGCGCACCAGTTCGGTGATCTCTCCGGGGGCGGTCTTCGGCGTCCCGGCGCTGAACGGTGGCTGCGGGGCGTACTCCAACCCGAGTTGGATCGCCATGGCCATGTCCGGCCCCGCCAGCAGGGACGTGAGGTAGAGCGCCATGTCGATGCCGGCCAGCACGCCGCCCGAAGTTATGATCTTGCCGTCTCTGACGAAGCGCTCGTTGACCGGCCGCGCCCCGAACTGTGCGAGCAGGTCGTAGGCCACCCAGTGAGTGGCCGCCCTGACTCCCTCCAGCAGGCCTGCCGCGCCGAGCGCGAGCGAGCCCACGCATACCGAGGTGGTCCAGGTGGTGGTCGGGTGTACGGCCTTCAGGTAGTGGATCAATTCCTGGTCCGCCATGCTCCGCTGCACGTCCTTGGCGCCCGGCACCACCAGGACATCGGGTCTGGGCAGATCGGCGAAGGAGGCGGTGGCGGTCAGCGTGACTTCCTCGTCGGCGATGACGCCTGGCCGCTCAGCCACGAAGGTGACCGTCGCGCCGGGAATGTTCCGGAGCACGAAGTACGGCCCCAGGGCGTCCATGGCGTCGTAACCCGGGTACAGGGGGATGGCGATGTGCATGTCAGTTCTCCTTGTCACGGAACCTGCGCCGGTAATCTCCCGGCGAGATCTTGAGATGCCGGCGGAAGACGCGATAGAGGGTCTCGGGCGTCCCCAGCCCCACCCGGGTGGCGATCCGGTCGAACGGCTCATCGGTGCTCTCCAGCAGTCGCTTGGCCGCCGCCGTCCGTGCGTGCTCGACATACCGCGCGGGCGGCACGCCGACCTCGGCCCTGAACACGCGTGAGAAGTGGCGGACACTCGTGTTCACGCGTCCCGCGAGAACCTCCACCGACAGGTCGGCACTGAGGTTCTCCTCGATCCATCCCTGCAGGTCGCGCAGGGGTTCGCGCTTCGGCGTCCGCGCGCTCAGCGGCGTGCTGAACTGGCTCTGCCCGCCTGGTCGCTGCAGGTACACGACCAGCCAGCGAGAGATCTCCCTGGCCAGGTCGTGCCCGTGGTCGTGGGCGACGAGGGCAAGGGCGAGGTCGATCCCCGAGGTGACCCCCGCCGAGGTCCACACGTTCCCGTCGCGTACGTGGATACGGTCGGCGTCCACCCGTACGTTCGGATGCTCGCGGGCGAGCAGGTCCCCCACCGCCCAGTGGGTGGTCGCCCGCCGCCCTTCCAGCAGGCCGGCCTCGGCCAGCAGCAACGTGCCCGAACAGATGGACCCGATACGACCTGACTCCCCGGCGAGCCTGCGCACCTCCGGTACCAACGCCGCCGTGTCGACGACAGCCATGCGGGCCGGGAGACCGCCGACGACCAGCAGCGTGTCGATCGGACCTCGCACGCTTCGCAGCGGTGTCTCGGCGGTCACCGTGACACCGGACAGGGAGCGCACGGCTCCCGCGTGGACGGCCGTGACCTCCACCCGGTAGTCGGCGCCGGGGCTCAGCAGACCGGCCGCGGAGAAGACATCGGCGGGTCCCGCGAGATCGAGCAACTGGAAGCCGTCAAAAAGCACGATGACGACGCGTTTCGGCATACCGCCCATGCTTGGCCATCCGTGGCGATGGCTGCAAGGACACATATCTTGCAGATCCGGCCATGACGAAGCGCCGCACAGTGGTGCTAAAAGATCTTGAAAAAGATTTGAGCGGGCTGTCGAATCGGGGCGGTCTCGTTCGAAGCGTGGTCAGAGGGCCGAGAGGAACACCCGAGAGCCGGCCCAGGACTCGTAAGGAGAACGGCCATGACCCAGCAGCTGACGAGGACCGCGCCCCCGGTGACCTGCGACCCGCGTACCGGTGTCACCAGGTCGCTGCTGGGCTACGGGATCATCGCCGGGCCGGTGTACGTCGGGGTGTCCCTGGCCCAGGCGCTGACCCGGGAGGGGTTCGACCTCTCCCGCCACGCATGGAGCATGCTGGCCAACGGCGACCTCGGCTGGATCCAGATCACCAACTTCGTCGCCGCCGGGCTGATGGTCATCGCCTGCGCGGTCGGCCTGGGCCGGGCCCTGGCCGGCGGGCGGGGCGCGACCTGGGCTCCCCGGCTCGTCGGGATGTACGGGGTGAGCCTGATCGGCGCGGGGATCTTCCGGGCGGATCCGGCGATGGGCTTCCCGGTGGGGACGCCGGAGGGGCCCGGGGCGGTGAGCCTGTCCGGGACGCTCCACTTCGCCTGCGGCGCGGTGGGTTTCCTGTGCGTGATCGTGACCTGTTTCGTCATCGGCCGCAGGTTCGCCGCCGCGGGCCGTACCGGGTGGGTGCTTTACTCCCGGCTCACCGGCGGGTTGTTCCTCGCGGCCTTCGCCGCCATCGCGACCGGTGCGGGCGCCCCGTGGGCCAACCTTGTCTTCACCTCCGGGGTAGTGATCGTCTGGGCCTGGCTCTCGGCCCTGTCTCTGCACCTGTACCGGCACACCGCCCCCCAGCGCGCCTGAGCGCACCCGATCCCCGCACCACACCGTCAAGAAAACAAGATCGAAGGAGACATCCGATGCGATACATGATCATTCTTAGGGTCACCAACCAGCCCACCACCCCGCCGCCGGCGGAGCTGATGGAGGCCATCGCCAAGCTCGGCGAGGAGGCCACCGGGGCCGGGGCGCTGCTCGACACCGCCGGGCTGGCCCCGAGTGCGCAGGGCGCGCGGGTCGAGCTCACCGGGGGCAGGCTGAGCGTCACCGACGGCCCGTTCGCCGAGGCGAAGGAGCTGATCAGCTACGCGCTCTACCAGGTCCGCTCGAAGGAGGAGGCCGTCGAGTGGACCTCCCGCTTCCTGAAGATCCACCGGGATCACTGGGCGGGCTGGGAGGGCGAGGCCGACGTGCTGCGCGTCTTCGGCCCCGAGGACTTCGCCGCCCCCGCCTGATCCCACCACCGTGCACGAGCCCCCGGCCGGGAACCCCGGCCGGGGGTTCGTGCGTTTCCCGGCACCTTCGCGGCCGGACGTACTCACGGGCTGGACGCGTACACCGGGAGTCGTTCGCGGGATCGCCGGCAGGCGAGGTCGGGCGTCCCGGGGAAGGGAGCGCGCGGCCGTGACCTCCACCTGGGGCCATGGGATCCGGCTGATATCGTCTCCCGAGATCGGAAGGCGGACGATGGGTTTTGGCGAGTTGATCGTGCCTAGCGGACTGGAGCAGGTCATCGGTCCGGAGGAGCTCTTCTTCTCCACGACGGATCGGCACGGGTTGATCCGCAGCGGGAACTCCGTCTTCGTCCGGACCTCCCGGTTCTCCCTGGACGAGCTCACCGGGGCATCGCACAACATCGTGCGCCACCCCGACATGCCTGCCGGGGTCTTCCGGTTGCTGTGGGACCGCTTGCTCTCCGGGCGTCCAGCGGGAGCCTACGTGCGGAACCTGGCCAAGGACGGCAGCCACTACTGGGTTTTCGCCACCATGACGCCCTCGGCGGAGGGTTTCCTGTCGGTTCGGATGGCGCCGCGGTCCGAGCTGTTCGAGGAGGTCAAGCGCATATACAAGTATGTCGCCGACGTCGAGTTCGAGGCGGCCGAGCGCGGTCGGATGAACCGGCGTGACGTGGCGCTGTTCGGTAGGGAACAGATCGAACAGCTGCTGGGAGAGCGCGGATTCGGCTCGCATGACGACTTCCTCACCGAGGCGCTGACCGCCGAGGTCGCGGCGCGCGGCCGGTTGGCTTCCGCGACCTATGCCCGGTCCTGGGCGCGGGGACCGATCGCGGAGGTGCTGGCCGGGGTCGGAGCGCTGGAAACGCTGCTGACCGGCCTGGTGGAGCGGCTGGAGAGCTATCGGGTGTTCAGCGACCGGCTCATGCGGTCGTCCACCCAGGTGCTCGACGTCGCCCGCCGGCTCGACGAGGTGGTCGCCGGAGCCCAGGTCGCCTCCGAGACGGTCGCCGACACCGTACCGGTGCTGAGCAACGTCGCCCGGGTGATGGCCACGCCGACGCGCACTGCGATGGGCACGCTGGAGCGGCTGGTGCCCAGGCTCGCCGCGCTGCGCTCGTACGTCACGGACCTGCGCTTCCGGATCGTGCTGGCGAGCCTGCACAACGACATGGTCGCCGCGTTCGCCGCCGAGGTCGCGGACGGTATCGCGCCGCGTACCTCGCTGAGCGAGGTGCCCCGGCTCTGCGATGCCGTGCAGGAGAGCGTGCTGGAGATGTCGGCCAGGGCACAGCAGGTGAACCGGACACTGCGCGAGGTCGTCTCCGAGATCGCCGAGGCGGGCGAGCGGCTCACGGAGTTCCGCTGGTTCCTTGGGAAGTGGCGGATGCTCGTCCTGCGTCACCGGGTCGAGGGCGCACTCGGTGATCTGGTGCGGCCGATCGACGACGAGTTCGCCGCGATCTGGGACGGCCTGGACATGCTGCACGCGCTGGGCAGGAAGTTCGAGGCCTCGGCCGTGCCGTTCGATGTCCGGGAGCTGGAGGCGCAGGTGGACCGGATCAGGGCCGCGGCCACCGGGTACCGCGACGCGTTCTGAGCCGGGTCCGGCCGCGAGGTTCGCGCTGATCCTCATGAAGTAGGGCGCATAGGCCACAATCGGTCTCGTGCAGTTCGGGATCCTGGGGCCGTTGGAGGTGCGGACGGAGGAGGGGGAACCCGTCTCCGTCGGCGGCCCCCGGTCGCGTGCCCTGCTGGTGCTGCTCCTGCTCGACGCGGGCCGGCTGGTCAGCGTGGACCGGTTGATAGACGGGCAGTACGGTGACGATCCTCCGGCCGGTGCGGCCAACGCGATCCAGGCCCAGGTGTCCCGGCTCCGCCGCGGCCTGCCGCCCGGCCTGATCACGTTTCACCGGGCCGGATACCGGCTCGCGGTCGACCCCGATGACGTCGACGCGCACCGGTTCGAGCGGCTCGCGCGCGAGGGGCACAGGCTGCTGACCGCAGGCCGGCATGAGCATGCCGCGAGGGTGCTCAGCGAAGGACTGGCGCTGTGGCGAGGGCCCGCGCCGGCCGGCATGCCGCAGGCGGCCCGGCTGGAAGAGCTACGGCTGGCGGCGCGGGAGGACCTGGTCGAGGCCGAGCTCGCGCTCCCGGAGGGCACCTCGATAGCCGAGTTGCGGCAGTTGGCGGCCGAGAACCCGTTGCGCGAGCGGCTGTGGGGCCAGCTCATGCGGGCGCTGCACGCCTCCGGGCAGCAGGCCGCGGCGCTGGCCGTCTTCGACGAGGTCAGGCGGCTGCTGGCGGACGAGCTCGGCGCCGATCCGGCGCCGGAACTGGCGGCGCTTCACCTGGCGATCCTGCGCGGCGCGGAGAGGCCCGGGACGGTACGGCACCGGCTGCCCGCGCAGCTCACCGGCTTCGTGGGCCGCGAGGCCGAGCTGGACCGGATCGACTCGCTGCGGGACTCCCGTCTGATCACCCTGACCGGTACGGGCGGCACCGGCAAGACGAGGCTGGCCATCGAGGCGGCCCGCCGCCTGACGCGGGACGTGTGCTTCGTCGATCTGTCCCCGCTCGACGACGGAGGTCAGATCCCCCTGGCGGTGCTCGGCGCGCTCGGTCTGCGCGAGGCGGGGCTGCGGTCACCGGTGCCGGGCCGGCTCGACCCCACGGACCGGCTCGTGGCGGCCCTGGCAGACCAGGAGCTCCTGCTCGTCCTGGACAACTGCGAGCACGTGATCGCTCCGGCCGCGGCGCTCGTCCGGCGGCTGCTCGACGCCTGCCCGGAGCTGGCCGTGCTGGCCACCAGCCGCGAGCCGCTTGGGCTCACCGGCGAGATGCTCGTCCCGCTCTCGCCGCTGGCCGTACCGCCCCCCGGCACGGATCTCGACGACGCACTCGGCTATCCCTCGGTGCGGCTGTTCATGGAGCGAGCCGCCGCCGTACGTCCCGGCTCCGTCATGAGAGCCGAGGTCGCCGAGATCTGCGGCATGCTGGACGGGCTGCCGCTGGCCATCGAGCTGGCGGCGGCGAGGCTGAGGTCGTTCACCGTCGAGGAGATCGTCGCGCGCCTGAAGGAGTACGGCCGGTTCACGCTGCTGTCCCGCGGTGATCGCACCGCGGCGGCACGGCATCGGACGCTGTACGCGGTGGTGGACTGGAGCTGGAGCCTGCTCAGCCCCGAGGAGCAGGCGCTGGCCGCGCGGTTCTCGGTGTTCTCGGGCAGCTCGTCCCTGGAGGCCGTCGAACGGATCTGCGGATCCGGCGAGGTGCTGGCCGGCCTGGTGGACAAGTCACTCATCGAGGCAGGCGACGGCCGCTACCGGATGCTCGACACGATCCGCCTGTTCTGTGCGGAGCGGCTGGCCGAGGCGGGGGAGCGGGAGCGGGTGCGTGCCGGGCACGCCGCCTACTTCCTGGAGCTGGCACAGCGCGCCGATCCGTGGTTGCGCCGGGCCGAGCAGCTCGAATGGCTGGCCCTGCTCTCCGCCGAGCAGAGCAACCTGCGGGCCGCGCTGGGCCGTGCCGTACCGGATGACCCGGAGACGGCGCTGCGGCTGATCGCGGCCCTGGCGGCGTACCAGTGGCTGAGCGGGCGGCGGGAACAGGCGGTCTCGTCGGCGCGCCGGCTGCTCGAACGGTTCGGCACCGAGCCGCCCGAAGGGCTGGAGGAGGAGTACGTCCTGTGCGTGTTGCAGGCCGTACCGCATATCCTGCCGGCGCAGTGGGCGCGGGCCGAGGAGATCATGCGGTCGCTGGACCGGGAGCTGCGCTACCCCTTCACGTCCGTTCTGTGGGGCATGGTCGCGGGGCCACCGGCTCCCGGGGCCGGCCTGATGCGGGAGCGGCTGCTCGGCTCCGACCCGTGGAGCCGAGCCGTGGCCATGCTCGGGGCGTCCCTGATGCACCTGCTTGACGGCCACGTGGCCGATGCCGAGGGAGAGCTGGAGTCGACACTGGCGAGCTTCCGCTCCGTGGGCGAGCGCTGGGGGATGGCGCAGGGGCTCGAATGGCTGGGAGTGATCGCCGGCTGGCGGGGGGACTGGGCGCGGGCCAGGCGGCTGTGGGGGGAGGCACTGGATCTGCACGAACAGCTCGGCGCTCTGGACGAGATGGTGGACGTGCTCTGCCGGAGGGCCGACGGGCTGCTGCGCGAGGGCGATGTTCCCGCGGCCCGCGCCGACCTGCGGCGCGCCACCGAGCTGGCGCGCGAGACGAGCGCGTCACACCGGTCGTCGCCGATCGAGCTGGGCTGGGGTGAACTCGCCCGGCGGTGCCGCGATCACGCACGGGCGCGCGAACACTACGCGGCGGCGCTGGACGCCGTCGGCCCAGGCGGTTACGTCACCGAGAGCATCGCGTCGCTCGTGCTCACCGCGCTGGGACGGCTGGCCGAGGCAGAGGGCGACCACGCGGAGGCCGGGCGCCGTCACGGCGAGGCGCTCGCGCTGGCGCGCACGTCACCGGCGGTGACGATGGATCTCGCCCAGGTCACCGAGGGGTACGCGGGGCTTGCCCTGCTCGAAGGCGCGGCGGAGCGGGCCGCGTTCCTGCTCGGTGTGGGGGTGGCGTTGCGCGGTGCGGCCGTCACCGGCGACCCTGATGTCGCGAGGGTCGCCGCGGGCGCCACGGAGCTCATCGGCGCGGAGGCCTTCGCCGCGGAGTTCGCCAGGGGCGCCGCGCTGAGCCGGGACGATGCGCTGACAGCCATCTCCTGACTGTCAGCCGGCTGTCACCGGCCTGTCAGCGCTCCCGGTGAGGCTCGGGGACATGAGGAACAGCAACGTCCTGATCTCCGGCGCCAGTATCGGCGGCCCCGCTCTCGCCTACTGGCTCAACCGCTACGGCCACACCGTGACCGTGGTCGAGAAGGCCCCCGCCCTGCGCCTCGGAGGCCAGGCGGTCGACTTCAAAGGCGAGACCCACCTGTCGGTGCTGGAGCGGATGGGCATCCTGGAGGACGTACGGCGGTTGCAGACCGGCGGGACCGACCAGGAGATCGTTGACGCGAACGGCCGCAGGCTGGCGGTGATGCCCGGCGAGTTCACCGGTGGCGAGCTGGAGATCCCGCGCGGGGAGTTGTCCCGGCTGCTGTACGACAGGACGCTCGCCGCCGGGTGCCGGTACGTCTTCGGCGACTCCATCACCTCGCTCACCGAGACCGAGGGCGGTGTCCACGTCACGTTCGAGCACGGCGCTCCGCGGGTCTTCGACCTGGTGGTGGGCGCGGACGGCATCCACTCCAACGTTCGCCGGCTGGCCTTCGGCCCCGAGGCCGACCATGTCCGCTTCCTCGGCCACTACTACGCCCTGGCCGACCTTCCGCAGCGCTTCGGGAAGATCGCGAAAATGTACAACGAGCCCGGCAGGCTGGTCGCCATCGGGGGGCCCGGAGCCGATGCCTTCTTCGCCTTCGCCTCGCCGCCGCTCGACTACGACCGCTACGACGTGGAGGCGATGAAGCGGATCGTGATCGACGCCTATGCCGGGATGGGCTGGCAGACCCCCGCGGTCCTCGACGCGGTACGGCAGGCGGACGACTTCTACCTCGACTCGATCAGCCAGGTCCGGATGGAGCACTACGCCAGGGGCCGTGTCGTGCTGCTCGGTGACGCCGCCTACGGCAACACGCTGGGCGGTTTCGGCACCGGCCTGGCCATGGTCGGCGCGTACGTCCTGGCCGGAGAGCTCGCGGCGGCGGACGGGGACCATCAGATCGCCTTCCGGCGCTACGAGGAGGGGTTCCGCGGCTACGCCAGGATCGCCAGGAACGGCAACGCCGGTCCCTTCCTCGCCCCCGGCACCCCGGGCCGGATCCGGATGCGCAACTGGATTTTCCGCTACGGATTCCTGCTGAAGCTGATGCTGAGGCTGACCGACAGGTTCGCGACCAACATAACCCTCAAGGACTACCCGTCGATGGTGCGCCGCTGACCCGGCGCGGGTCAGGACGCCGGTCATCGGCGGGCTCCTTCAGGTGGAGGGTGTCGGGGCGCGCTCGCGGTCGAGCGGCGCGTACATCGCGCTCCGCCTGTCGAAGAGTCCCACCGTGGCGAAGTAGACGTTGGCGATCACCATGAGCGTGATCGACGTGCCGGCGTACAGAGCGGTGCCGAGCGCGGGGACGGCGTCGACCGGCAGCGTGTAGGCCATGACCACGCGCGCCGCGGAGTCGAGGAGGGTGCCGGCGCCCCACAGGACGGTCGTGACCCGCCAGGCCCTGCGGAAGCGGGGGATCCGCTCCCACAGCACATCCCACGTCTCGCCGGTGCCGCGGACCGGGAACCTGTGCTCCAGCAGCGGCCGGCTGAACAGGAAGGTGAGCGGCATCCCGACCCGCAGGCTGGCCAGGAACCAGAGCCCGACGGCGGCCGTCAGCCACCCTTCCCTGGCGAGCAGGAACCGCTCGTTGCCGCTGATCAGCGACGCCCCCACGCCCAGCACCATCATGGCCGTCATGAAAACGGAGAGCCCGTCGACCCTGCGCTCCCTGACCAGCGTGTAGGTGCCCATGGCCGCGGGCACCACGCTCGTGACGAGCAGGGACAGGTAGACGCTCATCCCGGCCGAGCGCAGCACGTAGTACAGGGCGGCCGGTACGAGCAGGTCGGCCAGCAGGCGCAGCAGCGTGCGCCGCCCGCTCGGGGCGCTCACGGCTCGCTCCTGGTCGCCAGGTCGAACAGCGTCACCAGTTCCTCGGCACAGGCGGTGAGGTCGAGATCGGGTCTGGCCTCCAGCAGGAACGGCAGGCCGTCCAGGGCGCGCTGCACGGTCGCCGCCATGACGAAGGTGTCGAAGTCGCGGAACTCGCCGCCGCGCTGCCCGTCGCGCAGGATGCGCTGGAGGTGGCCGAGGACCTCGTTCTCGTCGCCCTCGTCGTAGGAGCGGCTCGCTCCGCCCTCATCGCGGAAGTTGAGGAAGATCTCCATCATCGCCCGCATTCGTGGGCGGTTGTCCGCGATATACGCGACCAGCGCGGTGATGTAGGTGCGCAGCGCGTCACGGGCACAGGTCACGCCGGCCATCCGCTCGGCCATGAACCGTCCGATGTGATCGTAGAACTCGGCGACGGCCGCGCTCATCAGCTCGTCCTTGCCGGCGAAGTGGTACGAGATCAGGCGGGTGCTGCTCAGCCCCGCCCGTTCGGCGATCCGGGCGAAGGACGCCTGGCCGTAGCCGAGCTCGGCGATCGTCTCGATGGTCGCCTCGATGATCTGGGCGCGCCTGGCCGCGCCGGTGAAGGAGCGCTCGGCGGGTGTTTCCCTGCCCTGACTTACTTGCATGAGTAAAAAATACGTCATACGAGTAATGCGGGCAAGCGTGCCGGGCCCGGTAAGGCCGGCTGTCCCGTCCGATTCGGGTGCCGCTCGCCGGCCGGTGAGCGGCACGCGTTCCGTGCGCGCCCGCGTCGTGTCCGGGGGCCTCGGGCGACGGGATCGAAAGGTGCCGCGAGTGCGGGCGGGATGGTTGGATCGGGAGGCATGGCGGTTGGTGATCCTCATCGGGTGGTCGAGGCGGTCTGGCGGATCGAGTCCGCGCGGGTGATCGCGGGGCTTGCCCGGATGGTGCGCGATGTCGGCCTGGCCGAGGAGCTCGCGCAGGACGCCCTGGTCCTGGCGCTTGAGCAGTGGCCGAAATCCGGCGTACCGGATAATCCCGGAGCCTGGCTCATGCTGACCGCCAAGCACCGGGCGATCGACCTGCTCCGCCGCAGGACCCGTTACGAGCACAAGCTCGAAGAGGTCGGCCGGGACATGGAGATCCGTCAGGAGGCGGCCGAGGCCGAGCTGGACGACGCCCTCGACGACCACATCGGTGACGACGTGCTGCGCCTGCTCTTCACCGCCTGCCATCCGGTGCTGTCCACCGAGGGGCGCCTGGCGCTCACCCTGCGCCTGCTCGGCGGCCTGACCACCGAGGAGATCGCGCGTGCCTTCCTGGTGCCGGAACCGACGGTCGGGCAGCGGATCTTCCGGGCCAAGCGCACCCTCGCCGAGAAGCGGGTGCGCATCGAGCTGCCCGCCCCGGCCGAGCTGGGCGAGCGTCTCGCATCGGTGCTGGAGGTCGTCTATCTCATCTTCAACGAGGGCTACTCGGCGACCGCCGGTGACGACTGGATGCGCCCCTCGCTCTGCGAGGAGGCGCTGCGCCTGGGCCGGATCCTGGCGGGCCTGATGCCGCGGGAGGCCGAGGCGCACGGCCTCGTCGCCCTGATGGAGATCCAGGCGTCGCGCCTCCGGGCCAGGACGGGGCCGGGCGGCGAGCCGGTCCTGCTCCCCGACCAGGACCGGAGGCTGTGGGACCGGCTACTGATCCGCCGGGGGCTGGAGGCGCTCGAACGTGCCGAGGCGCTCGGCACGCTCGGTCCCTACGGCCTGCAGGCCGCGATCGCGGCCTGCCACGCCCGCGCGCGGTCCACCGACGACACCGACTGGGAACGGATGGCCGCCCTCTACCGGGTGCTCGCCCACCTCGCCCCCTCACCCGTGGTGGAGTTGAACCGCGCGGTCGCGGTGAGCAGGGCGTACGGCCCGGCGCGGGGCCTGGAGATCGTGGACGGGCTGGCGGCGGAGCGCGCGCTGAGGGGCTATCCGCAACTGCCCGCCGTACGGGGTGATCTGCTCGTGAGACTGGGCCGCCTCGACGAGGCGCGCGAGGAGTTCGAACGGGCCGCCGAACTCACCCGCAACGAGCGCGAGCGGACCCTCTTCCTCGCCCGGGCGGCCGCCACCCACGGGTGAGCGAAAGCGGAACCCCCGTCGGGCGATGTCAGGGGCGGTCCGTGGCCTCGAACCTGCTCCTGCCCTCCCGCTCCAGCCAGGTGGCGAAAATTACGAGCAGCTGCTGGCAGTCGCCAGGGAGGCCTTCGCCGAACACGGGACCGACGTCTCGCTCCGGGACGTCGCACGCCGGGCGGGCGTCGGCATCGGTGAACTCCTCGCCCTCGTGGCGGGCATCGCCTGGGCGAGTGAGCAGTCGACCGGCCACGACCTGATCGAGCGCCTGCTCTCCCTGTCCGCCACGGGCTTCGCCGCGGACCGGTCGCCGGACTCCGCTCCGGCCTGACCTCACCCGGGGGCGTCCCTGGTGTTCGACGGGCTCTGGCCGGTCGGCACGGTCGGGCTGAACCGTACGGGCAGGGCCTCCAGGCTGCGAACCCACAGCGAAGGGCGCCATCGTAGCGCGTCCGGTTTCACGGTGAGATAGACGTCGGGCAACCGGTCGAGGAGGACCTCCACGGCCGTCTTGGCGATGATCTCGCCGAGCTCGGGCGCAGGGAAGGGGCAACCGTACTCGCCGTGGCTGAAGGACATGTGCGCCCGGTTGGCGCCGGAGCCGGCATGGGCGGCCGGTTGCACCTGCGGATCGGCGTTGGCCGCGGCGACGCCGAGCACCAGCATGTCGCCCCGGCGGATGCGCCGCCCGGCCAGCTCGCAGTCCTGCACGGCCCAGCGTGAGGGCAGGTTCGGCGAGGGAGGATCCTTCCACAGCACCTCGTTCAGCGCCTCGCCGACGCTGCTGCGGCCACCCTGCAGGCTCATCGAGAAGTGGTCGTCCACCAGCATCAGCCGCAGGGTGTTGCCGATCCAGTTGGCGCTGCTGTCGTGGGAGGCGATCATCAACACGATCAGGTCCTGGACGATCTCCTCGTCGGTGAGCCGTGCGGCGTGTGCCAGCAGATGCGAGGTGATGTCGTGGCCCGGCAGGGTGCGCCTGTCGGCTATAAGCCGGCCTATTTTGTCCAGAATTCGGGGAAGCGCCGAGGCGGCCTCCTCGCTCCCGCCCAGCACGTGGTTGACGTCCTTGACCAGGTCCGGCAGGTCGGTCTCCGACAGCCCGAACAGCCGGGTGACGACCTGAGCCGGAATCCGGTAGGCGTACTGGGAGATCAGGTCGGTCTGGCCGTCCCCTGAGAACCCGTCGATCGCGAGGTCGGCGACCTGCTCGCAGATCAGGGTCAGCTCGGTGCGGTCGACGGTGTCCAGCGCGTCGCTGATGGCGCCACTCCGCCGCTGGTGCTCGACCCCCTCGGAGTACATCACGGACGGCTGCCATGTCACGTACGGGAGCGACGGCCAGTCCGGGGGGAGGTGATTCCGCATGTTCCAGCGCCTGGGGTCGCGGCCGAACAACTGTGGCTGGCTGGTGACATGGTGCAGCTCGCGGTAACCGATCACGAACCAGGCGGGCATGTCGTCGAGGAGAATGGGGACGAGGGGCCCGTGCTCGCGGCGCATCTCCTGGAATATCGCGGCCGGATCGTCGTCGATCAGCGACGCGTGCAGCCGTACGGCATCGGCGTGGTCGGTGTATCCCTCCAGCGGCCCTCGTCTCGGCTCGGGATTCTGAGATGTGGGCGAGGCGGCGGACGGGGCTGTGGAGTCGGGCGGGGGAGGGGAGTTCGTCACGGCATGCTCTCTCAGGCGGGCGACTGGTCGTGGGTGCGGGTGAGGTGCTCCATGAGCGTGATCAGCACGTGCTTGCACGAGGACCGCTCTCTCGCGTCGCAGTCGATGAGCGGGACCTCGGGCGACAGCGCCAGCGCCTCGCGCACCGAATCCAGGGTGGGCCCGTCGGTGAAGCGGTTGACTGCGACGACGAACGGGGTCCGGTGGTGCTCCAGCCGGTCGATGGAGTACCAGGAATCCTCCAGGCGGCGGGCGTCCACCAGCACGACCGCGCCCAGGCTGCCGGCGAACAACTGGTCCCACACGAACCAGAACCGCTGCTGACCGGGTGCGCCGAACAGGTAAAGCACCATGCTCGCGTTCAGCGTGATCCGGCCGAAGTCGAAGGCCACCGTGGTGGTCGTCTTGGTCCGTACCCGGCTGGCGTCGTCGATGCCCACGCTCGCCTGGGTCATGACCTCCTCGGTGCTCAGCGGGCGGATCTCGCTCACCGAGCCGACCATGGTCGTCTTGCCCACCCCGAACCCGCCGACGATCACGATTTTCAGGGCGTCCGCGGCGGTCGTGCGTAGCGGCGTTCGCACGGCGGCCGCCATCTGGTCAGAGGTTGTGGAGTGCAACGAGCACCTGCCTCAGGATTTCGGGATCCGGTCGTTCGGCATGTGCGGCGATCGACGGATGACGGACGGTGATGCGACCGGTGTCCAGCAGGTCGCGCAGCAGGATCTTCACCACGCTGACCGGCAGTCGCAGCTCCGCCGAGATCTCCACCACCGCCGTCGGCCGCTGGGCCATCCGCAGGATCTTGATGTGCTCGGACTGCATACCGGGGGTGGGGGCGCACTCGCTGACGATGAGGGAGACGGAGTCGAAGGTTTTCTCATCGGCGCTGGTACGCCCCCCGGTGACCGTGTAGAGCCGGTCCGGGTCTTCTCGGTCGATGGCTCGCCGTGTCATCCGCGGTCGTCGCTGTTCTCCGTTTGCCGAGGTGCCGCGGTGAGGTACACCCCGATCTGCTCCACCAGTTCGTTCATGTTGTGCGCGATAAGCCCCACCTCGCCGTCCTCCTCGGCCACCACGGCCAGGTGGGCGCCGTCCCCGGCCGGCACGATGAGCAGCAGCCCGCCGGCGAACTCCACCATCGCCTGCCCCGCTCCGATGCCGTCCCCGAACTCGGCGGAGGCGCTCAGCGAGAGGCTCTGGATCCCGGCGGCCAGGGCGGAGAGCTGGTCGGCCCCGTCCCGGCCGAGGCCGGCGGTGAAGCACATCTTCAGGCCGTCCCTGGTCAGCACCAGCACATGCCTGATCCCCGGGGTCTTCTCCTTGAGGTTCTCCAGTAGCCAGTCGAAGTCACGATCGGTGGTGTGCGAAGCGTCGGTTGTGCTCATAGAAACGACGGGGTGCCCCTTCGGCGCGGGCGCGGGAGGGACGGCCCCTGCCTCCTCATCTGTGAATCCAAAGATGTCCGGTGGTCGGCGGACGCGTGTCAGGAGTCGCCCGGGGCCGGGGAAGGGGCCGAAGAAGAAGTACGCCCACGGCCGCCGGCTTGGCGGAACGCGGCGAACCTCGCCGCCGAGTCACGCCCCTCGCGCGCGGGCTTGGTCGGCGATGTCTGCCGCGCCCTGGTCGCCTCAGCCAGCGTCTGCCCCCGCCGCCGCCTGGGCAGCAGATCCTCGGACTCGTCGGCCGGCCCCTCCTGCGCGGGTAGGGCCGGTGCCGGTACGGCGGCCTTCACGGGGCGGCGGACCGACGACTCGACGACGGGCGGCACGGTGGCCGACAGGGGCTGCGTGATCAGCAGGCGCGGGATCAGCATCACGACCCCCATGCCACCACGGGCGGACGACCGGAAGCTGACCGTCAGGCCGTACTTGTCGACCAGGCGTCCCACGACCGCCAGGCCCAGCCGGGTACCGGACAGCGTCCGCAGGTCGAGCGGCTCGGATACGAGCCTGGTGGCGTGCTGCCGCTCGCGCGGGCGCATCCCCAGACCACTGTCCTCGACCGTGATCACGACGCCGGCGTCCTCCTCGTCCACGTACACGTGGACCTCGGTGCCGTGCGCCGAGAACGTGGCGGCGTTGTCCATCACCTCGGCCAGCGCGTGCATCACGCCCTCGGCCGCGTACCCCGCGACGGCGACGGTGCTGGTGGAGTGCAGCCGGATGCGCCGGTAGGCGCCGATGCGGCCCATCGCGCCGCGCAGGACGCTCTCCATGACGATCGGCCGGGTCCATCGCCGCCCGGAACGGCCGCCGCTCAGCAGCGCGACGTTGTCCGCCAGCCGGCTCATCTGGGAGATGCGGTGGTCCAGGTCCAGCAGGTCGGCGAAGATCTCCTCGTGCTCGCCGTACTGCTCCTCCAGTTCGCGCAGCCGGGCGAGCAGGCTGGTGGCCTGTGCCTGCACCCGGGCCGCGGCCCCGGCGCACGCCGCCATCACGGCGGTGCCCCTGCGCTCGCTCTCGGAGAGCTGCCGCGCCGTCTCGCGCAGCAGGTCGCGCAGCGGGTCGTGCCCCGGCTGGTGTATCTCGGCCAGTGCGGCGCTCACCGACATCCGGTTCGTCTGGATCCGCCTGACCAGCTCCGGCAGCGTGTCGTCGATCAGCCGGGAGATCTCGTGCTCGGTCGCCTCACGGGACACCTGGGCGATGGCGCGCTCGCGTTCGAGCAGTTCGAGCTCGTGCCCGGCCGCGTTGAGCAGGTGCCGCAGCGGGCCGTCCGGAGGCTGCGGCACCTGGGAGAGCGCGTCGGCGACCGAGGCGCCGTCCCGCACCTGACGCCCCAGCGAGGGCAGCGACTCCTCGGCCATTCGCAGCGCTTCCCGCTCCAGCCAGGTGAACCGCGCGCCGGCCCACTCGGCCTGCTCACGCAGCCGGCGACCGGTGCCGGAATAGTGGACGATGGCCGCGGCGGCGCCGGACAGCAGTACGGCCGAGACCCCGCCGACGAGCGCCATCAGCTCTCTGGCCTCGTAAGGGGCGGCGGACATCGCCCACAACCACGCGCAGACCGTAATGATCATGGTGCCGAGAGAGGCGAGGACCGCCAGTTCCCCCGGTGAAAACCTTCTCTGCGCCCGGCGGGGTACATCTACTGACATCGGCGTCCTCGGGGGTGGCGGCAGAGCATGACAAGGCCGCGTCGAACCTGCTGTTCCCCCTGCGAGACAGGACGGCCATGCGGTGCCGTTTCACAGCAGAGCGTGAACAGGCACATACCGTAGCACCATGCCTACGACTAAGAACAGACAGTCACTCTCGAACCATGTGTTTCAGTTTTAATCAACCACGAGTCAATGCTTCCATTGACCAATGCTAGCCATTCGGACATTTATGGATATGTGGTGATGATTTTCCGTGGGGGTTCGAGGTGCGCGGCCTTGCCGCCTCGATGGAGACGGGGGTGGGGGCTGTTCTGCTCTCGCGTCGGGAATGGGGCCGCCGGTTCGCCGCGCTTTTCCCCGTCGCTCATCCGGGTCCAAGTATCCGCCTGAAAAAAGGACAATCATTTCTATATCGTACATTTGGCTTATTGTGAGCCGTTGGGTTGTGTGGCCCGGGACTCTCCCCGGTCCCGACGGTTCGGCGCTCCGTCGCCACGCCGAAGCCGTGGGCCTCCCTGCGACAGCGGAGACCCACGGCGTGGGGGTGAAGCGCCTGATCAGCGAGGAGAGCGCGTTGACCACCGCTGATCAGGCGGGCTCAGAGTGCCTCAGGGGTAGGAGACGAGCTTGGACGGGATCGTGGCCGTGCCGAAGGCGGGGCCGCCGGTGCCGTTGATCACGTGGTTGATCCGCCCGTTGCCGCCGAGGGAGACGGTGAGCAGGCTGTGGAACTTGACGCCGGGCTTCACCGGGGTCTCGAACGCGTTCTCCACCTCGATCGTCGGGTCGACGTTGAAGTAGACGTAGCTGCCGAGACCCCAGCCCTCATGGGTGTTGACCGCGGGGCCGACCTTGTAGGCGGCCCAGCCCTTGGTGCTGCCGTTCATGTAGGCCGCCTGGTTCGGCGGGTCGTACGCCTTCTCGTTCTGGAAGAAGATCGTCCGGCCGCGCTCGCCGTACCACTCGACGTCGTACTTGCGGTAGTGCTCGACGAACAGGCCGGTCGCCAGGACGTCGTCGCCGTTGACGATCAGGCCGGTCTCGGCGGTGTTGACGTTCCAGCCGATGCCGTCGCCGTGGTCACCGCGCCACAGCCAGGTGTGGTCGATGATCACGTCGTCGCTGTTGACGACCACGCTGGTGGTGGCGTTGCCGGCGAAGGCGCCGCCGATCCGGACGAACACGTCCTGCAGCGTGGTCGGGTTGGCGGCGTGGTCGGCGCTCGACCCCGGCGGGCCGACCTCGATGAGCACGTCGGACTTCTGCGGGCCCGCGTCGACCAGGAAGCCGGCGAGCCGCACGCCGTCCACGTCGGCGACCTTGACCGCGCTGACGCCGCCGTCGGGGATGATCGTGGCCAGGCCGAGACCCAGGACCACGGTGTTCGCCCTGGTCACGTTGATCGGCTGGTTGACGTGGTAGATGCCGGGGGTGAGCAGCAGGTGCAGGCCCTGGCTGAGCGCGGCGTTGATGGTCGCTGCCGTGTCACCGGGCTTGGCGACGTAGAACTGGCCGAGCGGGATCGAGGTTCCGGGGGTGGCGCCGTTCGCCCAGCTCACGCCGCGCGCGTCGGTCCGCTTGGCCGGGACGAACACCCGGTACTCGTTGCCGGAGACGTAGAGGTACGGCTTCTCGCGGCTGATCGGGGTGTTGTCCAGCGTGGTGTAGGACTTGTCGGCGAAGGCGGTGGCGGGAGCGCCCTGCACCCCGGAGAACACCATGTTCCACACGCCGTTGACCCAGCCGCCGACGGAGCTGTCCCGGGTGTACCACTGCTGCTGCGAGTACGGGCCGACGGCGCCGTCGATCTTACTGTCGGCGATGTAGCCGCCGCTGGCCCAGCCGTAGCCGGTGGGGGCCAGGTTGAGCGCGCCCTTGATGTGCATGCGACGGAACGGCGCGGCCTGGGAGACGGCCCACTGGTTGGTACCGCCGGGCGGCTGGACCGACAGGTTCTCCGTCGAGCGCCAGAAGTTCTGGGTCGCGTTGCCGCCGAACCAGCCCGCGTCGACGGTCACGCCGTTGACGGTGACGTCGTCGGGGGACTGCCCCAGACCCATGATCGAGGTGTAGAAGCCGACCTTGGCGTTCACGTTGTAGGTGCCCGGCTTGAACAGGAAGGCGTGGCGCCCGGTGCCGAACTGGGCCGACTCCTGCTGCTGGAAGACGGCGTCGAGCTGGCTCTGGATGCCGGCGCTGGACATGGACGGGTCGAAGACGTGAACGTTCGGTCCCAGATCCCCGCCGCCGGGGATCACCGGACCGTCAGACGTGGTGTAAACGGCGAACTCCCACAGTGAGTATCCGTAGCCGGTGGCTCGGGTGGTGCCCTGCATCCGGACGTACCGGGCGGAGCCGCTCACCTCGTGCGACTGAACGCCGCCGGTGGCGCCCGTGACGGTCTTCAGGTCGGTCCAGGTGGTGCCGTTGGTCGACCCCTGGAGCTTGAACGCGCTCGCGTACGCGGCCTCCCAGCGCAGGTCGATCTTGCAGATGGTCTGGGGCGAGCCCAGGTCCACCTGGATCCACTGCGGGTCGCTGGCCGCGCTGGACCAGCGGGTCCCGTTGTTGCCGTCGAAGGCGGCGCTCGCGGGGGTTCCGCCGTTCTCGGTGGACGACGCGGTTGAGGGCTTGTTCAACGCGGCGTTGGTGGTCCCGCACTGGCCCACGGGGTTCGAGCCGCCACCGAAGACCTGGAACTCCCACAGTGAGTATCCGTAGCCGGTGGCCCTCGTGACGCCCTGCATCCGGACATACCGGCCGCTGCCGGTGACGTCCCAGGTGTCGATTCCGCCGTCACCTCCGGTGACGGTCTTCAGGTCCGTCCACGTGGTCCCGTTCTCGGACACCTGGATCTTGTATCCGCTGCCGTACGCGGCCTCCCAGTTCAGCACGACCCTGCTGATGCTGGACGAGGCGCCCAGGTCCACCTGGAGCCACTGGGAGTCGCCGACCGCGCTGGACCAGCGGGTGCTGGTGTCGCCGTCGACCGCGGCGGCCGGCGGGGTTCCGCCGTTCTCGGTCGAGGAGGCCGTCGCGGTCTTGCCCTGCGACAACAACGTGTCGGCGAAGGCCGGGCTCGACGGTACTGCGAGCAGAGCCGCCACGACTGCCGTGGCAGTCCATAAGGCGGCAGGACGGAACAGACCTCTCATGCTTGTCTCCACAGTGGATCCGGGGGGTGGAAGGTCCGACAGCAGATGAGGCGCGACTACGGCACTCGTAAATCAACGCCTTATTTCTACACTTAATTTAACTCGTCGGAAACATGGGGTCAATAGGTCACGCGTCACGGATGGGGCGGATCGGGGCTCCGTCCCCGCGCGTGGGAGACGCCTTGGGCTGCCGAGGTCTGTGCGCTGTCCCCGCGGGTCCCCTGGGCTCCGCCGGATCCCGCCGCCGTGTCCGATCCCCGCGGGCCGGTCTACAAGATCACGTACTGGGTGCCGGTCGAGGGTGTCCCGCCGAGCACCCCGCGGCGGCGGACTCCGAGGATGCTGGCTCAATTAATGAGATTAAGTGATATAAGTGCGGATTAATTATTTATCTATAGGAATTCTGATATGCGGGATATTTGTGGTGCTATGAAAGCTTTCGCGTTGTCCACCGCGGCTGTCGCGGTTCTTGTCGCCGTCATCGGCTGCCTGGGGGCCATCGACGCCCGGAGCACCTTCTCCGCCTCCGCCGCGAGTTCCGCCGCCGGCGTGGACGGGCAGGCGGCCGGGACCTCGGCGGCCAAGCGGGTGGTCAGGACCTCGGTGGTGAGGGCCGGCGGGAAGTCCTACCTCAGGGTGCGGGTGACCAGCGGGTACGGCAGCACCAGGCGGTTCGCCGTGAAGCAGCGCGTCTGCGGGAAGGGGGCGTGCCGGACGGTCACGACCACCCTGTCGGTGCAGGCAGGCCGGACGGCCTGGCAGGAGAGGTATCTCGGCACCGGCACCTACCGGAGAAGCGGTGCGTTCTCCACGTCGGTGACGGTGCCGCCGGTGGCACGCTCGACCCCCGCGGCCAGGGTGACGGTCACCGCGACGCCCTCGGTGACCCCGACCGTGCACACCACGGTCACGGTGAGCACGACGGTGACCACCACTGCCACCGTGACAGCCACCGCCACGGCCACCGCCACAGTGACCGCCACGGTGACCGTGACCGCCACCCCGACCGTGACCGCCACCGTGACCGCCACCCCCACGCTGCCCGCACTGCCGACCGGCCCGCTCTGCGGAGCACCCGCCAACGCCTACGGGTTCACCTTCTGTGACACGGGGAGCAAGGTTCACCAGCCCGCGGACGACGCCTGCGCGGTTTTCCCGTGCATCGAGAACTTCCGCGACGGGACGGGCTATCTGGTCATGTGCAATGACGGCATGGTGAGCATGTCGGGCGGGATCCAGGGGGTCTGCTCCTCCCACAGCGGGTGGCAGCGGGACGTGTACCGCAACACCGTTTAGGTGGACACGCGCACGATCGTCACGCCGGCAGGCCCCCTCGCCTGCCGGTGAATCGGAGCGTTCAGACGCGGGGCACGACGTGGCCGAAGCGGAACACCCGGGCCGGGTCGTAGTGGTCCTTGAGGGCGTTGAGCCTGCGCAGTGTCGGCTCCGGCCAGGCGCGGGCCAGGTCCTCGGGGGCGAGCATCGGCCCGTGGAAGTTGAGCTGCGTCCCGCCGGTCTGCCAGGGAGCCAGGGCGGCGAGCACGGCACCGCCCACGGCCGGGATGACCGTGTCGAGCAGTTCGGGAACGGGGGCGCCGATCACCATCACGCCGAAGGCGGCGTCCCGCCCGCCCACGGCGTTCGGCCGGCGCGGCTCGCGGCCCAGCGCCCCGCCCAGCTGGCGCACCTCCACGACGGCCAGCGGCACGTCGGCCGTCGGGCCGGCCGCCGCCAGGAGCGCTTCCACGGTCTCCGCGCCGAGCTCGTGCAGCAGGGCACCGCGATCCCAGCTCGGCATGGGGTGCACCGGGTCCCGGTGCACGGAGTCGATCGCGCTGAACGGCATCTGCGCGATCTCGCCGAAGATCGGCTCGGCGACGGCCCGCATCGGGGCGAGGAGGGCCTCCGCCTTGTGGGCGTCGCCGAGGTGGGCGAAGCGCAGGTGGGTCACGAAGCGGCCACGCAGCTGCGGGGGGAGCTCGGGCACCGGGGGCAGGCGCAGCATCGCCACCGAGGTGGTCGTGGCCTCCGGCAGCGTGCCGGCCCAGGTCCGGTAGGCGTGCAGGACGGCGGGGGTGTCCTCGGCGCTGAAGTAGAGGCCGCCCCCGTACAGGGTCGACACCGGGAACAGGTCGATGACCATGGAGGTGACCACGCCGAAGCTGCCCTTGCCGCCGCGCAGTCCCCAGAACAGGTCGGGTTCGGTGTCCGGGTCCGTCACCCGGACCAGGCCGTCCGCGGTCACCACGGTGATCTCCCGTACGTGGTCGGCGGCGAAGCCGAAGGTCCGTGAGATCGGGCCGATGCCGCCGCCCAGCGTGTAGCCCACCGCCCCCACGCCCGAGGACGAGCCGCTCAGAGGCGCCAGGCCGTACGGGGTCGTCTGCGCGATGACGTCCGCCCAGCGGCAGCCCGCGCTGACCCGCGCGGTGCGGCTGGACGAGTCGACGGTGACCTCGCGCATCCTGGAGGTGTTGATCAGCAGTGCCCCGTCGGAGGCCTGGACGGCGCCGTGCCCGGTGGCCTGCACGGCGACGGGAAGGGAGTGGTGGACCGCGAAGCGGACCGCCGCCATGACGTCCGCGGTGCGGGTGGCGCCCACGACGACGGCCGGGCGGTGCCGGACCGCGGTGTTGAAACCCGCGGTCTCCTCGTCGTAGCCGTCCTGACCAGGAGACAGGACAGGGCCGGCGACCTGGCCTCGCAGGACTTCCAGCTCTCCGCCGAGCTGCTCGGCTGTGGAAAAGGCGGTACTCATGAGGGTTCTCCCGATGGTGTGAGACGACTCGCGGCGTGGGGCGAGGTCGCAGGGCCTCGGTCGGCCCGGTCCTCCAGTTATCGCAGCCGGCACTAGGAGACGGCTGGGTTGTTACTGGGCGCCCGGCGGCCACGGCGATCGGAGTGGTGCCGCCGGTCCCGGCCGAGGGCCTAGAGGTCTCCTAGCCGTTTCCTAGACGGCCGTGGGACGCTGCGCGCATGTCGTCGCCACTGGAGTCCCAGCCCTCCAGCACCCTGCTGTTGCGGGAGGTCCTGGCATACGTGGGTGCGACGGGTCCCGATCTGCTCGACGAGGCCCTGGCGGAGGCCCTGTCCGAGGTGTCGGTCGCTCGCTGCCGGGTGTACGTGCTGGTCGATCTGGCACGGCCGGTGGACGATCCACCGGTGGCCGGTGCCCTCGTCGAGCTGGGGCAGCCCGCCCGGGACGCCCGGCTGCGAGCCCTGGCCGTCGCGCTGCCACACCGGGGACGGGGGCTCGGCCGGAGGCTGCTGGGTGACCTGCTGACGGAGATGCGCGCGGACGGCGTCCAACGGGTGCGCTACCGGGTGGCGGCGGCGGATCCGGGAACGTTCTCACTCCTTGGCTCCTTCGGTTTCGTCGCCGCGGACAGAACCCCCATCGCGGCCTGCCGATACGATGAACCCGCGATCGAGGCATTGGCGGTCGCGTGGCTCGTGCGGGAGTTGTGATGCTCGCGAACGGTGGCGAAGCACCGGATACCGTCCAGGCTGTGGCATGCCTGGATTTCCGCATCCTCGGACCGGTGGAGGTGGCCGACGGCACCGGTGCGCTCCTCGACCTCGGATCCCGCAAGCAGCGGGCCGTGCTGACGCTCCTGGTGCTCAACGCGCCCCATGTCGCACCCCTCGACCAGATGATCGACCGGCTCTGGGCGGACGAGCCGCCGTCCAGCGCGACCGGAACGCTCCAGGCGTACATCTCCCAGCTCCGTAGGATCCTCGAACCGCTGCGCAGCCCTCGGTCCCCCGCTCGCGTCCTGCGGACCCGGGAGCCTGGGTACCTGCTGGACATCTCGCCCGATCAGGTGGATGCCAACCGCTTCAGCCGGGCCGTCGAGGAGGCGCAGGCCGCCCTGGCCGATGGGCGGGCGTGGGAGGCCGAGCGGTCTCTGGACGCGGCACTCGGCACCTGGCGAGGTGAGCCGCTCGCCGACTTCTCCGACCGCTCCTTCGTGGGGCCCACCGTGGCCCGCCTCACCGAGGCGCGCCTGTCGGCGCTGTCCACGCGGGCCGAGGCGTGGCTGCTGCTCGGCAGGTTCAGCGAGGCCGCCGTCGAGGCCGGGCATCTGCTCGATCTCGATCCCTACCGGGAGGGGTCCTGGGCGCTGCTCATGCGTGCCCTGTACCGCGACCGCAGGCAGGCCGAGGCGCTGGCCGCCTACCAGCGCTGCCGCACCCTCCTCGGTGACGAACTCGGGCTCGATCCCAGCCTTGAGCTGCGCCGTCTCGAACAGGCCATCCTCGACCAGGACGAGTCTCTCGAAGGCTCCTGGCCGTCGATCGCGCGCGGGGAGGAGATCTCGCCCGCGCGCGGGGACGGATCGTCTCGCGGAGAAGACGTCGTGGCTCCCCGGGCGGCAAGGGAGTGGCGCGCCCCAGCTCCGCGCGGGCGCAGGCTCGTGGGCAGGGAGCCCCACCTGCACCGGATCCGGGAGCGGGTGCGGGACACGGCCCGTGGTGCGGGAGGTGTGCTGCTGGTCAGCGGTGAGTCCGGCGTCGGCAAGACCCGTCTGGCGGAGGCCGCGGCCGAGATCGCCGGGGAACTGGGCGTCACCCCGGTGTGGAGCCGGTGCGTCGAAGGGCGTGGCGCGCCCGCGTTCTGGCCGTGGATCCAGGTGCTGACCGCCCTCGAAGAAGAGGCGGAGGCCGGAGCCGGAGGGCTTGAGGCTGTGCCCCGGGAGGCAGCGGAGGTCGAGAACGTGATCCGCCGGTTGACGGGCGCGGACGGGGCCTCGGTCGCGGATGATCCCGACACCGCGCGCTTCCTGCTGTACGACGCGGTGGCCAGGGCGCTGTCACGACGGGCGGGCGCGGCACCGGTGCTCATCCTCATGGAGGACGTCCACTGGGCGGACGCCGCGTCCCTGAAGCTGCTGACCTTCCTCGGCGGCGACCTGCACCGGGTGCCGTTGCTCGTGCTGGCGACCCTGCGCCCCGAGGCCGCCGAGGCGCGGCCGGCGCTGACGGACGCGCTCGGCGATCTGGTCCGACAGCGCGGTACCGAGCGGATGAACGTCACCGCGTTCACGCGGGAGCAGGTCGCCGACTACCTGGACGACGCGGGCCCTGACGATCCGGGCCGGTCCGGCCGTGCGGACATCGGCCCCGACCCGGCCCTGGCCCGCGCGCTGCACGACCGTACCGGTGGCAACCCCTTCTTCCTCGGCGAGGTGCTCCGCCTGCTGGACAGCGTCTCGCCCCTGGACCAGGTCGCCGCCGCGGACGTCACCTCCCTCTCCGTCCCCGAGGGGGTGCGCGACGTCATCACCCAGCGGGTCTCGCGGCTGCCCGAGGACTCCCAGACGCTCCTGCGGGCAGCCGCGGTGATCGGCAGGGACGTCGACGCGGACGTGCTGGAAGCCGCCACCGGGATCGGCGGCGCCCGGATGATGATGCTGCTCGAACCCGCGGTGGCGACCGGCCTGCTCACCGAGGTGGCCGGAGGCTGGGACTATCGCTTCTCGCACGCGCTCGTCCGCGAGGCTCTCTACACGGGGCTGAGCCGGCTGCAGCGGGCGCAGATCCACGGGCGGGTGGGCGAGGCGGTCGAGAATCTTCACCCGGGAAACCTGGAGCCGCGGTTGCCCGTGCTCGCCCACCACTTCGGTATGGCGGCCAGGATCGGCCACTCGGCCAAGGCGATGTCGTACGCCGTCAGGGCGGCGGTACAGGCGGCGGCCCGCCTCGCCTACGACGAGGCGGTCATGTTCTGGGAGCAGGCGCTCGCGGCGCTCGATCCGCAGTCCGCAGATTCGGCGTTCAGCCGCGGTGCCCTGCTCATCGAGCTGGGACGGGCGCGCAGGGTGGCCGGCGACGTGATCGCGGCGCACACCGCCCTGGACGAGGCCGTGACCCTCGCCACCCGTATGGGCGACGACGCGGCGGTGATCGAGGCGGCGACGGTCTTCGGCGGGGTGACGCTCTGGCACTGGCGGGCCTACGGCGTGGCGGACACGCGCATGATCGACGTGCTGGAGGACCAGCTGGGCCGGTTGCCGCCAGGGCGGGAGGCGGTCAGAGCCGAACTGCTGGGAACCCTCGGAGTGGAGCTCTACTACAGCGAACGGCGCCAGGAGGGAGCGCGTCTCGCCGCCGAGGCGGTCGCGCTCGCCCGGCGGACCGGTGACCACCGCCTGCTCGCGCGCACGCTCAACAACTTCGTCATCGCCTCATGGACCCCGGAGAACGAGGAGGAGCGCTACCGGGCGGCGGAGGAGACCCTGTCCCTTCCCGACCTGCCCCGGGCCGCCGAGATCATCGCCCGGCTGCACCGGATGCCGACCTTCCTGCGCGAGGGAAGGCTGGCCGACTACGACGCCGAGCTGGCCCGCTGCCTGCGCCTGACCGGTGAGGTGCGGATGCCGGAGATCGAGATGCAGGTGATCTACACCGCGACCGCGCGGGCGATGCTCGACGGCCGCTGGGAGGAGGCGGATAGGCTTGCCGCGACCGGCGCCGAGAGCTACCGGCGCATCAGCCTCTGGGGCCCGGAGTTCGTCCATCTTCTCTGCGCCTTCTTCTCATCCTGGGCCCAGGGCCGACACGGGGTGCTGCTGCCGGAACTGCTTGAGGCCGCCGAGGACGACTCCAACAGCCTGCTTCGCCCCACCGCCGTACTGGCGGTGATCGAGGCGGGGGACGAGGCGCTCGCCCACCGTCTGATCGACCGGTGGGGCGTCGCCGTCGAGCGTGACTGGGCGTGGCAGTTCGTCACCTGGCAGTGGGGTCTCGTCGCGGCCAGGATCGGCCGTCCCGATCCGTACGGGCTGCTGGAGAAGCTGGAACCCATCGCCGGACAGCTGGTGATATTGGGAACGGGGTGCGTCTCCTGGGGGGTGATCCACGACGTGGTCGCCCAGCTGCTCCACAGGACCGGTCGCGTTGAGGACGCCCTGGCGCACGCCGAGCGAGCGCGGGAGATCCACCGCCGCCTCGGGCTGCGGCACCTGGAACACCGCAGCGCCGCGCTGGCCAGGGAGATCCGCGAAAGCTGATCCCTCCGGCCGGAGCCCTCACATCGGCGCCGAGGCGGGCGGGCGGCACCCCATAGTCGCTCTCACAAGATCTTCCGATGGGTGGGCTCCGTCCCGCCGGTGTCGGATCCGGCGCCGGTGGATTTCGCGGGACGGTCGCCGGGCTACCCTGCACGGCATGATTGAAGTGGAGTTGCGTGGATGGCGACCCGACGACATGTGGGTCGTGCTCGACGCGTTCAGCTCCCCGGACATGGCCGAGCAGGCGGCCCGGCCCATCGACACGGCTCAGGCGGCGCTGGAGTGGATGGGGGTCTGGGGCTTCCGCGATGACGCGCGGGCGTTCGCCGTGGTGTCCAACGGCGAGGTCGTGGGGAACGTCGCCGTGAGCAACATCGACGCGCACGAGACCGGCTGGGTGTCCTACTGGACGATCCCGCGTGCCAGGGGACGGGGCGTGGCCGTGGCCGCCGCCAGGAAGATGGCCGAGTGGGCGTTCAGGGAACGGGGGCTGTTCCGCCTGGAGCTGGGACACCGGGTCAGCAACGCGGCCTCCTGTGCGGTGGCCATCAGGGCCGGATTCCGGTCCGAGGGGGTTGAGCGGGCCAAGCTGAGTTACCAGGGCGTCCGCTATGACGTGGAGCGGCATGCTCGCCTGGCCACCGACTGAGCGGTGATGCTCGGCGCACAGGTGTAACGCGGGCTCAGAGGGCTTTGTGTGCGGTGGCCATCAGGGCCGGATTCCGGTCCGAGGGGGTTGAGCGGGCCAAGCTGAGTCACCAGGGCGTCCGCTATGACGTGGAGCGGCACGCTCGCCTGGCCACCGACTGAGCGGTGATGCTCGGCGCACAGGCGTAACGCGGGCTCAGAGGGCTTTGAGCCCGGCGAGGAGGTCGCGGAGCAGGTTCTCGCGGGGGATCGCGGAGGGAGCCGCGGGGAGCCGTACGGTGATCAGGTCGTGGTCGCGCAGGTCGCCGAGGAGCACCCGGAGCACTCCGACGGCCAGGCCGGTCTCCCCGGCCAGCTCGGCGACGGAGATCGGCGCGCGGCAGGCGTTCAGGATCGACATGTGCTCGGGCGGCAGGTCCCGGCGCGGGGCCCTGACCGCCACCACCATGGCCATCAGGTCGAAATGAGCCCCCGCGGCCCTGGTCCTGCCGCGGGTCATCGTGTAGGGGCGGACGATCGGACCGGCCTCCCGGTCGAGCCAGCGCTCGGTCATCAGGGCCCACCCTCCTGCCCGGTGCGCCGCCGTTCGTCGCGGAACGACGCGAGCACGCCGCTCGGGACGGCTCCCCTGCTCTCCGGGGTGGTCTCCGCGGCGGGGTCGCCGGAGGCGGCCCGTTCGGCGGGTACGGTCTGGCGCACCCGTTTGGGGAGGCCGTTGCCGGAGGGCAGCCTTTCGACCTCGACCGAGTAGGTGAACCGGGGATCGAGCGGTTCGACCACCAGCTCGCCCGGGAGCAGCACGATCGCCGTGGTACCGCCGAAGGGGGAGGTGCGCAGGGAGACGCGGATGCCGTGCCGGATGGCGAGCTGCGCGACGACGAACAGGCCGAGCCGGTCGCTGTCGGCCAGGTCGAACTCCGGCGGGTCGGCCAGCCGCGCGTTGAGCCGGGCCATCTCCTCGGCGGGGATGCCGAGCCCCCGATCCTCGACCTCGATGGCGTAGCCCTTGGCGACCGTCTCGCCGTGCACGCGTACCGAGGTGTGCGGGGGAGAGAACATGGCGGCGTTCTCGACCAGCTCGGCGACCAGGTGGATCACGTCGGTGACGACCGCGCCGATCACGGACGGGCCGTGCGGAACGCTGATCGTCACGCGCGGATAGTCCTCGATCTCCTCGACCGCGGCGCGGACCACGTCGTAGATCGTGACCGGTGTCCGCCAGCCCCGTCCGGGGACGGCGCCGGACAGGATGATCAGGCCCTCGGAGTGGCGGCGCATCCGGGTGGTCAGGTGGTCCAGGCCGAACAGATCCTCAAGGGTCTCCGGGTCACGGGCCCGCCCTTCCATGGTCTCCAGCATGGCCAGCTGCCGGTGCAGCAGGGACTGGCTGCGCCTGGCCAGGTTCACGAAGACCTTGTTGACGCCCTTGCGCATCTCGGCCTGACCGACGGCGGCCTCGACGGCGGTCCGTTGCACGGAGGAGAACGCCTCGCCGACCCTGGCGACCTCGGTGGTGCTGCCGACGTTGATCTCGGGTGCCTCCGAGCAGACGTCCTCGCCCCGGCGCAGCCGCCGGACCACGTCGGGCAGCCGCCTGTCGGCCAGGTCGAGGGCCGCCTGCTGGAGGTCGACGAGCTCGCCGCCCAGCCGCCGGCCGAACCGTACCGAGACGAAGACGGACAGTCCGACCGCGACCAGGCCCAGCCCGCCGGCGAGGCCGATCTGGGTCAGGATTCCGGTGGCGAGCGGCGTGGACCGCTCGCTGATGCGTTCGCTGACCTTTCCGGCGCGGCTGTCGAAGCCGTCGGAGAGACGGGTGGCGACCTCGGCCCAGGCGGGGGCCGGGACCGCCGACGTGGCGATGGCGTTCTCGATCCCCTCGAACGAGGAGTAGTCGGGGGAGTCGTGCAGGGGGGTGTAGAGGGCCTGGAACTCGGCGTCGAACTGGTCGAAGCCCAGGGAGTAGAGGAGCCTGCGGCCGGTGACCAGCTCGCTGAACCTGGCACGTTCCGAGGGGCTCATGGCCCCCTCGACCACGGCTCCGGAAATCAGGGCGGCCTGCTGGCTGAGGATCTCGCGGCTCCGCCCGACCATGACGACGGCCCGCGCCTGGTCGGTCAACTCGATGTCGGTGGATATCCGCACCTTCTCGTAGACGTCAAAGGCGGCCTCGATGATCCCGGTGTAGGCGTCGAGCGTCTGCAGCCGGGTGTCGGTGCGGGTGTCGACGCCGCTGCGGATCTCGGTGAGCCGGTCCATGGTGCGAAGGAGCCGGTTCAGCCGCTCCCAGGTGCCCGGGACGAGGTCGGAACGGGCCTCGGTGATCAGCCGCTCCAGCTCGGCTCGCGCGGCGTTCGTACGGACGCGCTGGGCGTCCAGTTCCGCACGTGAGACGTCGATGTCTCCCAGGACGGACAGCGACAGCAGCCGTTCGTGCTGGAGCGCGGTGGTCACCGTTCTGGCGGGCAGGACCGCGTACGCGTAGCCGTCGCGGATCTTGAGGAGTTCCTGGCCGCTCTGGACCGTCAGGCTGGCAGCAAACGCCCAAATGACTACAAGGGATATAATTGGTACCAGAAGTAAGGTAAAAATTTTCACCCTGATTGAGTATTTTCGGCCAGCCATAATACCTCGCACTACTGAGATGCGTGGTCAACAGTCGCCAAACATAGCAATGCGGGTCACTTGGTGCTAGATGTGCATGTGAGTCACGTTGGGATGATTTATCGTGCTGTATCGGTTTGGAACCTTCCATACCTCAGATACGTCTCTTTAGGTAGGAGGGGAGCATTCAATGCAAACGATTGCGGAGCTGGTCAAAGCCGAGGCTGAGCGGGCGGGACAGTCGGCGCGGGCCCAGGGCGGCACGCTGGCGGTGCAGTTGGTCCGTTTCAGTCCGCGGTTGGTGACGGCCGAGGTCGACGAGGGTGCCGCGTGCGTCGAGTTCCGGATCGTCGACGAGACGCTGGACTGGCGCTGCAGCTGTCCCGAGGGTCGTGGCGGTGCCTTCTGTGCGCACTGCGTGGCGACGGCTCAGTCGGTCAGCACGAGAACGGACAGGAAGGACTCTCCGGGTGTGTCATCGGCGACCGCCTCGGTGAGGACGGTCCGGATGGCGTCGTAGGTCTGGCGGTCCTCGCTCCGAAGCGTCGACGGCTCCGACCAGAGCAGCAGGTGCTCGCCCGGTGGCAGCCACGACAGGTCGGTCAGCACGTCATAAAGCGAGTCGAGGGTGTGCCCGAAACGATCGGGCAGGTCGAGGGCCTCGGCGATCGCGTCCATCGCCTCGGCCGAAGTGGTGATCTTCGCGCCGTTCAGCGGGTGCGGCGTCGCGGTGCCGAGCATGGACTCGACCTCCTTCGCCGACCCCTGGCGGAACGTTCCCCTGGACAACGCGATCATCCCCGCCCGTCGCAGCGGAGGGGTGCGCGGCGGCCGTCGTCCCGGCTCACCGTCGACCACACGCCCTGAGCTGCTGGTTCGCACTGCTTCTCGGACATCTCACCTCGCCGAACTACCCGCGCGCGCCCGCTGGAAAACGGGACGGCGGCGTGTCTTCCCGCCGCTCGCTGGAATGACATTGTCTGATTGTCAGACAATATGCCTACAATCGCCCCATGAAACTCGCCGTGATCGGAGCCGCCGTGCTCTGGGGGACCGCGGGAACCGCGGGCCTGCTCGTCACCGGGGTCGATCCCGTCTCCATGGCCGCCGCACGCCTGGTGATCGGTGGCCTGGTCCTCGCCGCCGTCACCGGCCCCGCGCGGCTCCTGCGTCTCCCCCGCGGCCCGCTCCCGGCGCGTGGGCGCCGCCTTCCGGCGCGCCTCGGCCCGCTCGCGGCGGCCGCGATGGCCGTGGCGGCGTACCAGTTGTGCTTCTTCGCCGCGGTCAGCAGAACCGGAGTGGCCGTCGGCACGGTGGTCGCCATCGGCAGCGGTCCGGTTTTCACCGGGCTGCTGTCCTGGCTGCTCGACCGCGTGCGGCCCAGCCGCCGCTGGGCGACGGCGACCGCGGTGGCGATCGCCGGCTGTGCCGTACTCACCGGAGGGGGAGGCGAGGTGCGGGCCGACGGTGTCACCGACGGTGTCACCGACGGTGTCCTGTTCGCGCTGTTCGGCGGCCTGCTGTACGCCTTCTACGCGGTCACCGCCGCGCGGACGATCAGCGCGGGGGCGCCCTCCGACGCGGTGATGGGGCTGATGTTCGGCGGGGCGGCGGTCGTCATGGTGCCCGTCCTGCTGTGGACCGGCACCGGCTGGCTCGCCGAGCCGCGCGGCCTGCTCACCGCCCTCTACCTGGGCTGTGCCACCACCGCGCTGGCCTACCTGCTGTACGGAAGGGGCCTGCGCACCACCCCGGTCGCGACCGCCGCCACCCTCGCGCTGGCCGAGCCCGCGGTGGCGACGCTGCTCGGCGTCGTCGTGCTCGGCGAGCGGCTCGGGCCCGTCTCGGTCACCGGCCTGCTGTTGCTCGGCGCCAGTCTGGTCGCGGTCTCCCTGCCCGAGCGCGTCTCTCCTTCTGGCCGGGACAGAAGGGCAATAGGGTCGTCGGCGTGACCCTCCCGCTCCATCCCGTCTCCGCCGTCGGCGCGCTCGCCGACGCCCTGCGCCGGCGGGTGCTGTCCGGCGAGATCGACCCGGGCACCACGCTGCCGGAACAGGAGCTCTCGGCCCTGTACGGGGTGGCTCGCCCGACGGTCCGCGAGGCGCTCGCCGTGCTCGTGCACGAGGGGCTGCTCAGGCGCGAGCGGCACCGTAGCGCCCAGGTGGCCGAGGTGACCGTGGCCGACCTGGACGACCTGATGTTCGTCCGGCGCCCGCTTGAGGAACTGACGGCCACCGCGCTGGCCGGCCGGCGGGTCGGGGAGGCGGACGCGGCACTGGCGCGGATGGCCGCGCTGCCCGCGGACGCCCCCTGGTCGGACATGGTGGCCGAGCACATGGCGCTGCACCAGGCGCTGGTCGTCGCGGTGGGCAGTCCCCGGCTGGAGCGGCTCTACGGCATGCTGGCCGTGGAGACCAGGCTCGGCCTGGTGAGGCTGCGCGCCGTCTACTCCGACCGGCACGTGCTGGTCGCCGAGCACCGGAACCTGCTCGACGCGATCGGCAGCGGCCCCGCGGAGGCCGCCAGGGAGGCGGTCGCCGCGCATCTCGATCACGGCTGGGGCGATCATTAGGCACTGACTTGCACGGTTCTATTGCACGCGGAGCCCCGGAGTGGTCACAATCGCGCCCATGCACGGCAACTCAGTGCCGGACTCCTACGTGTATGTCACCGAAGAAGGCGTGACCCGTCACTACGAGGACGGCAGCGTTGACGCCCTCGCGTGGGAGGACGTCGTCGAGGTGCGGGTAGTGGGCGATACGGACTCGGACATCCTGTACATCCTTCTTGATCGAGGGGGCCAGGGGTGCGTGGTGCCCAGCTCGGCGACCGACGCGACCTTCCTCGCCCGTCTCCGGTATCTCCCGGATTTCGATCTCGATCGGCTCGGTGCGGCGGTGGAGGCCGCGCGCGACGACTACGTCGTCGTATGGCGCAGTCCAGAACCACCTTCCGCTCTTCCGGATTTTGAATACGACTAATTTCACATTATTGACAAATAATAAGCGGTCAAACGTACACGTTTGAACCGCTCCGTCAAGATGTCATCTCCGTTGCACTTCGGCCAATAGTGGACAGTGGCCGGTATTCCCCTGCCCAATGGTGATCACTAGGATTTCCATGGGTATCCACGCTCCTGATGCATTAGGGAATACTGTCAACTATTGAAATGAGATGCGTGGCACCTTATCCGGACGAGTCGGGGCATCTTGGGTGGGGTGGTATGAGAGTGGGAACTGAGGAGCTCGTCATCGGGCTCCTTAAGAGTCCAGTGCGCACTTCTCCGAGTATTTGGACACGCCCTTATGTGCGTATTCTCCTGGTCGGAGATGTCGCGTGTTCGGTGGTCGCTTGCGGAGTCGTTCTCGGAATTCGAATCTGGTTCGGTGCTTTCATTCCCGAGACGGAGGCGCTGCTCGGACTGGGGCTCGCCCTGGTGTGGCCACTGGCCCTGGCCGCGGGGGGCGCCTATCGCAAGCGCACCTACGGTGAGGGAACGGATGAGTTCCGGACGGTCTTCAACGGCGCCGCGGGCCTGACGGCCACCGTCGCGATCGGGGCCTACGTCACGCAGACACCCATTGCCCGCAGCTTCGTCATGGCGATGTTCCCGCTGGCCTTCATCCTCAACGCCGTCTTCCGCCACCGGATGCGCAAGCGGCTCCACCGCAGGCGCATCCGCGGTGACCACATGCGCCAGGTGGTCGCCGTCGGCCACCGGGAGTCGGTGCTCGACCTGGTGATACAGCTGCGCGGGCAGCCGCACCACGGCATGCTCGTCGTCGCCGTGTGCCTGCCCGCCGGCCCCGACATGGTCGATGTCGACGGGATCCCGGTCCTCGGGGGCTTCTCCGACGTCGCCGCGGTGGTGGCCAAGGTCAACGCCGACGCCGTCGCCGTGCTGGCCTGCCCGGAGTTGGACGGCGCTGCGCTGCGCAGGCTCGCCTGGGGCCTGGAGGACGCCCGTACCGACCTGTTCGTGGCACCCGCGCTGATGGACGTGGCCGGCCCGCGGATCAGCATCAGCCCGGTCGCGGGCATGCCGCTCCTGCACGTCGAACACCCCGACTTCCGCGGTGCCAGGCGGCTGGCGAAGAGCCTGTTCGACCGGATGGGGGCGGGCCTGGCCCTCCTGGTGCTGGGCGTGCCCATGCTGGTGATCGCCGCGCTGATCCGCGCGACGAGCCCGGGGCCCGCGCTCTTCCGCCAGGTCAGGGTGGGCAAGGGCGGGGTGGAGTTCCAGGTGGTGAAGTTCCGCACGATGGTCGTCGACGCGGAACGGCTCAAGATCGACCTGGAACGTGACAACGAGTTCGACGGCGTCCTGTTCAAGATTAGGAACGATCCAAGGATCACCCGGGTGGGCGCCTTCCTGCGCCGATACTCCATCGACGAGCTGCCACAGCTGCTCAACGTGCTGCGCGGTGAGATGTCCCTCGTCGGCCCGCGGCCGCCGCTGCCCGACGAGGTCAGGCAGTACGGCGCCGACGTGCGCCGCCGCCTGGTCGTCCACCCCGGCATGACCGGCCTGTGGCAGGTCAGCGGACGTTCGGACCTGACCTGGGAGGAGTCGGTCCGGCTGGACCTCCGCTACGTGGAGAACTGGTCGCTCTTCCTGGACCTGCAGATCCTCTGGAAGACCTGGAGCGCCGTGATCGGCGGAGAAGGGGCCTACTAGTGAAAGCACTCGTGCTCGCCGGAGGGGCGGGCACCCGGTTGCGGCCGATCACCCACACCTCGGCCAAGCAGCTCGTACCGGTGGCCAACAAGCCCGTGCTCTTCTACGGTCTTGAGGCCATCGCCGCCGCGGGCATCCGTGAGATCGGGATCGTGGTGGGCGACACGCACGCCGAGATCGAGGCGGCCGTCGGCGACGGCCGCGCGTTCGGCCTGGAGGTGACGTACATCCGCCAGCGGGCGCCGCTGGGCCTGGCCCACGCGGTGCTCGTCGCCCGCGACTACCTCGGTGCCGACGACTTCGTCATGTATCTCGGCGACAACTTCATCGTCGGCGGCATCAACGGGGTCGTCGAGAGTTTCGCCCGCGAGCGGCCCGCCGCCCACATCATGCTCACCAGGGTCGGCGATCCCCGGCAGTTCGGGGTCGCCGAGCTCGACGAGGCGGGCCGGGTGATCGGGCTTGAGGAGAAGCCGCCGGTCCCCAAGAGCGATCTCGCGCTGGTCGGCGTCTACCTGTTCAGCGCCGCGATCCACGAGGCGGTGGCCGAGCTCAAGCCCTCCTGGCGGGGCGAGCTGGAGATCACCGACGCCATCCACTGGCTGATCGCCGACGGGCGGCCGGTCGCCTCCACGGTCATCTCCGGCTACTGGAAGGACACCGGGAACGTCACGGACATGCTGGAGGTCAACCGGCTGGTGCTGGAGTCCCTGGAGCCCCGGGTGGACGGCCTGGTCGACGGCGCCAGCCAGCTGATCGGCCGGGTGGTCGTCGAGGCCGGCGCCGAGATCGAGAGGTCCCGCATCGTCGGGCCGGCGATCATCGGCTCCGGAGCCCGGGTCCGCGACAGCTACATCGGCCCCTTCACCTCGATCGCGACAGGCTGCGCGATCAGCGGCAGCGAGATCGAGTACTCGATCGTCCTGCCCAGGTCCTCGATCGCCGGAGTCTCGCGGATCGAGGCGTCCCTCATCGGCCACGACGTCGAGGTCACCCCCGCCCCCAACACCCCCAGAGCCCACCGCCTCGTGCTGGGCGATCACAGCAAGGTGCAGATCAGCTCATGACAACCTGCAGGCTGTGCGGCTCGACGAGCCTCGCCAGCGTCGTCGACCTCGGGGCGACACCGCCCTGCGAACGATTCCTCACCGAACGGCAGCTGGCGGAGCCGGAGGTCACCTACCCGCTGCACCTGCGGGTCTGCACCGGCTGCTGGCTGGTGCAGATCCCGCCGATGATCACGCCCGAGGAGACCTTCACCGAGTACGCCTACTTCTCCTCGTACTCGACGTCGTGGGTGGAGCACGCGCGGGAGTTCGTGAGCGGGGCGGCCGACCGGCTCGGGCTGGGCGGTGACTCGTTCGTGGTCGAGGTGGCCAGCAACGACGGGTACCTGCTGCGGCACGTCGTCGAGCGGGGCATCCGCTGCCTGGGCGTCGAGCCTTCCGAGAACGTCGGCCAGGCGGCCAGGGACGCCGGGGTGCCGACTCACACCGCCTTCCTCGACGAGCGGACCGGCGCCTCGGTGCGCGCGGAGCACGGGCCGGCCGACCTGGTGGTGGCCAACAACGTCTACGCCCACATCCCGGACGTCATCGGGTTCACCCGGGGACTGCGCGCCCTGGTGGCCGACGACGGCTGGGTCTCCATCGAGGTCCAGCACCTGCTCACCCTGATGGAGCACAACCAGTACGACACGATCTATCACGAGCACTTCCAGTACTACACGGTCGCCTCCGCGCGGAGCGCCCTGGCGAGCGGCGGCCTTCGTCTCGTGGACGTCGAGTCGCTGCCCACGCACGGCGGCTCGATCCGCCTGTGGGCCCGGCCGGCGGAGATCGCGGGCGAGCCGGGCGAGCGGGTGGCCGCGCTGCTCGCCACGGAGAAGGCCGCGGGCCTGCACGAGCTGTCGGGGTACACCGAGTTCGGCGCGCGGGTGGCGCGGGTGCGAAGGGACCTGCTGACCTTCCTCCTCGACGCCGCCCGCCAGGGCCGGACCGTCGCCGGCTACGGGGCGCCCGGCAAGGGCAACACCCTGCTCAACCACTGCGGGATCCGGCCCGACCTGCTCCCCTTCACCGTCGACCGCAATCCGTACAAGCACGGCAGGTTCACCCCCGGCACCCGCGTACCGATCCTGCCGCCCGAGCGGCTCGCCGAGGAGCGGCCCGACTACGTGCTGGTCCTGCCGTGGAACCTCCGCGAGGAACTCGTCGAGCAGCTGTCCTTCGTACACGCCTGGGGAGGCCGGCTGGTCTTCCCCATCCCCAACCTGGAGATCGTCGAGGTGAACCCGTGAAGGTCGTCCTCTTCTGCGGCGGATACGGCACCAGGATGCGCACCGGCACCCCCGGTGACGCGCCCAAGCCCATGCAGCTCGTGGGGCCTCGGCCGCTCATCTGGCATGTGATGCGCTACTACGCGCACTTCGGGCACACCGAGTTCATCCTCTGCCTCGGCTACGGTGCGCACCACATCAAGGACTTCTTCCTGAACTATCAGGAGACGACCTCCAACGACTTCGTGCTGCGCGGCGGCAGGGTCGAACTGCTGTCCACCGACATCTCCGACTGGTCGATCTCGTTCGTGCAGACCGGGATCGCCTCCCCGATCGGCGAGCGGCTGCGCCGGGTCCGCGACCATCTGGACGGCGAGGAGATGTTCCTGGCCAACTACGCGGACGTGCTCACCGACGCGCCACTGCCGGAGATCGTCGACCGCTTCACCCTCTCGGGCGCGGGCGCGTCGATGATGGTGGTGCCGCCCTCGGACACCTTCCACTGCATCGAGCTGGGCGAGCGCGGCACGGTCGGCGGGATCACCCCGGTCAGCGAGATGCCGCTCTGGGTCAACGGCGGATACTTCGTGCTCCGCCAGGAGATCTTCGACCACATCCCGGCAGGCGGTGACCTGGTCGCGGACGGCTGCGCCGAGCTGGCCAAGCGCGGCAGGCTGCTGGCCTACCCGCACCGCGGCTACTGGCGGCCGACGGACACGGTCAAGGAGCGGGTCGCCCTCGACGAGGCGTACTCGCGCGGCGACCGCCCCTGGGCGCTCTGGGAGCGCGAGCACCTGGCGGTGCCGGCCACGTGATCCGCTTCAGACCGGCCCAGGCGGGCCGGATCGCGCTGCTCGCCGCGCACTGCGACGACCTCGCCATCGGGGCGGGCGGCAGCCTGCTGACCCTCTGCGCCGCGCGCCCCGGCATCCGGGTGGACGCCCTGGTGCTCTCCGGCGGCGGGACCGAGCGCCAGGACGAGGAGCACGCGGCGCTGACCGCCTTCTGTCCGGGCGCGGACCTGCGGCTCACCGTGCTCAAGCTGCCCGACGGGCGGCTGCCCGCGCGCTGGGAGGAGGCCAAGGAGGCGGTGGAGGAGCTGCGCGCGCGCACCGACCCCGGCCTGCTGTTCGCGCCGCACCCCGCCGACGCCCACCAGGACCACCGGACGCTGGCCGAGCTGGTGCCCACGGCCTTCCGCGACCACCAGGTGCTCGGCTACGAGATCGCCAAATGGGACGGCGACCTCGGGCGCCCCTCGGTCTACCAGCCGCTCGCGCCCGAGGTGGCCGAGGCGAAGGTGAGCCTGCTCCAGCGCCACTACCCCTCGCAGCGCCACCGCCCCTGGTACGACCGCGAGGCGTTCCTCGGGCTGGCCCGCATCCGCGGGATCGAATGCCACGCCCGCTACGCCGAGGCGTTCCACGTCAACAAGCTGACCCTTGACCTGTCTGGAGGTTGAACCGGATGCGTGTGCTGCTGACCGGGCACCAGGGCTACCTGGGGAGTGTGATGGCCCCGGTGCTCGTCGCCGCGGGCCACGAGGTGACCGGGCTCGACTCCGGGCTCTTCGCCGGATGCCTGCTGGGTCCCGCGCCCGGCGACCCGCCAGGACACGCGGTCGACCTGCGGGACGTCACCCCCGAGCTCCTGGCGGGGGTGGACGCGGTGGTGCACCTCGCCGCGCTCTCCAACGACCCGCTGGGCGCGCTGGCGCCCGAGCTGACCTACGACATCAACCACCGCGCCGCGGTGCGTCTGGCGAGGCTGGCCCGGGACGCGGGCGTGCGCCGGTTCCTGTACGCCTCCACCTGCTCGGTCTACGGCGCCTCAGGCGATGACCTGGTCGACGAGGACGCGCCGCTGCGCCCGGTGACCCCCTACGCCGACTCCAAGGTCAGGGTCGAGAGCGACCTGTTCAAGCTGGCCGACGGGGACTTCAGCCCGGTGTTCCTGCGCAACGCCACCGCCTTCGGGTTCTCGCCCAGGTTGCGCGCGGACATCGTGCTGAACAACCTCGCCGGGCACGCGCTGCTGTCCGGGGAGGTCAGGGTGCTGTCCGACGGCACCCCGTGGCGCCCGCTGGTGCACGCCGCCGACATCGCGAACGCCTTCGCCATGGCGCTGGCCGCCCCGCGCGACGCCGTCCACGCCAGGGCGTTCAACGTCGGCTCAGAGGAGAACAACCTGACGGTGGCCCAGATCGCCGCCGAGGTCGCCGAGGCGGTGCCGGAGGCCCGGGTCGTGATCACCGGGGAGACCGGGGCCGACCCGCGCTCCTACCGGGTCGACTTCTCCCGCATCCGCGACGCGCTCCCCGGCTACCAGGCGCTGTGGACGATCAAGGCGGGCGCGCTCCAGCTGGTCGAGGCGTACCGGTGGTTCGGCCTGACGGCGGACGACTTTCAGCGCCGCTTCACCAGGCTGGCCTGGCTGTCCGCCCGGCGCGAGGCGGGCACCGTCGACGGCGCGCTGCGCCCGTGCCAAGTGGCGGGGGCGGTGGACGATGACCGATGACGGCGAGGGGCGCGGGATGCACGCCCTGGTGGAGCGGCTCTATCCGCTCTGCCGGAGCATCACCGGCGACGGCGTGCGCCGCACCCTGGAGATCGTCGCGGAGTCCGTCAGCCTGCAGGTCCACGAGGTGCCGACGGGGACCCAGGTCCTGGACTGGACGGTGCCCAGGGAGTGGAACATCCGCGACGCCTACGTCAAGGACGCCTCCGGTGCCAGGGTCGTCGACTTCGCCGCGTCGAACCTGCACGTGGTCGGCTACAGCGTCCCGGTGTCGGCCACCATGACCCTGGACGAGCTCCGGCCCCACCTGCACACGCTGCCCGAGCAGCCGGGGCTGATCCCGTACCGGACCGGCTACTACGCACAGACGTGGGGCTTCTGCCTGGCCCACGACACCCTTGCGGGCCTGGCCGGCGGGCGGTACGAGGTCATGATCGACTCCACGCTCGCCGACGGCCACCTGACCTACGGCGAGCACGTGGTGCCGGGCAGGGTCGATGAGGAGGTGCTCGTCTCTTGCCACGTGTGCCACCCCTCGCTGGCCAACGACAACCTGGCGGGCGTCGCCGTGGCGGTCGGGCTCGCGCGGCGGCTGGCCGAGGCCGACCCGTGGTACACCTACCGCTTCCTGTTCGCTCCCGGCACCATCGGCGCGATCACCTGGCTGGCGCGCAACCGGGAACGCGCGGGGCGGATCAGGCACGGCCTGGTGCTGGCCTGCGCGGGGGATCGCGGCCCGCTGACCTACAAGTGCAGCAGGCGGGGCGACGCCGAGATCGACCGCGCCGTGCGGCACGTCCTGCGGACCTCGGGGCGTGACCACACGGTCGTGGACTTCTCCCCCTACGGCTACGACGAGCGGCAGTTCTGCTCGCCGGGCTTCGACCTGCCCGTCGGCTCGCTCACCAGGACCCCCTACGCGGGCTACCCGGAATATCACACCTCCGCCGACAATCCGGACTTCGTCTCCCCGGAGGCGATGGCCGACACCCTGCAGACCTGCTGGGAGGTCACCCGGGTGCTTGAGGGCAACCGCGCCTATCTCAACCTCAGCCCCCACGGAGAGCCTCAGCTGGGCAGGCGTGGCCTGTACGGGGCACTGGGCGGGCGCAGCGACACGCAGGAGGCCCAGATGGCGATGTTGTGGGTGCTGAACCTCTCCGACGGGGAGCACAGCCTCCTGGACATCGCGGAACGATCCGATCTGCCCTTCGCCGCGGTGGCCGACGCGGCACGGGCACTGTGCGGCGCGGGACTGCTCAAGGAGTGCGGGAAATGACACTGCAACGGGCCGGCATGGGTTCTGGAACGCTCGACCTCCGGGTCGGCGAGACGGTGGAGGTGCTCGGCGAGGCCGAGATCATGGCCACCCTGGACGAGCGGGGAGAGCTGGACGCGCTGCCCTTCATGCCGGAGATGCTGGCCTTCTGCGGGCGGCGGCTCACCGTGCACAAGGTGGCGCACAAGCTCTGCGACACGATCAGCGGCAGCGGCATGCGGCGGATGGAGCGGGCGGTCCACCTGACCGGGGCCCGCTGCGACGGGCAGGCGCACGGCGGCTGCCAGACGGCCTGCCAGTTCTACTGGAAGGAGTCCTGGCTCAAGCGGGTGGATCCGGACTCCCCCCTCACCCCGGTCACCGAGCACGACCTCGCCGCGGGCCGGCCCCTGCTGCCGATCCTGCAGGCCGCGACCAGGAAGGAGCCGGGACCGGGCGGGGAGGAGCGCTTCTCCTGCCAGGCGACCGAACTGCTCCGCGCCGCGCCCACCTGCCTGCCGCTCAAGGACGTCGGGCAGTACGTCGCCGACGTGCGGACGGGGAACGTGGGCGTGCCCTGGATGCTGCGCTCGTTCCTCGTCGGGCTGTTCAACCGCTTCCAGCAGGCCAGCAGGCGGGTCCTGCCCAGGTGGCTGTGGATCAGGGGCGGGCTGCGCTGGGGGTTCGTCAGGGGCAAGGCCGGACCCACCACTCCGACGCGGACCCTGGACCTGCGTCCAGGGGAGCTGGTCCGGGTCAGGTCCAAGGAGGAGATCCTCCAGACGCTCAACGACGACCTGCTCAACCGCGGCATGGGGTTCGAGGAGGAGATGTCGCGGTACTGCGGGCACGTCGCGCGGGTGAGCGCCCGCGTCGAGCGGTGCCTGGACGAGAAGACCGGCCGGATGCTGCACATGAAGAACCCCTGCATCGTCCTGGACGGCGTCATCTGCGCGGGCGCGTACAACGTCAGCTGCCCGCGCGAGTTCGTGCCGTTCTGGCGGGAGATCTGGCTCGAACGCGTCGAGGAGCCCAGCTGAGCCGATCACCCCACGAGACAGGCGGAAGGCACGGATGAACCAGCGACAGGGCGGGGACGCCGGCGATCGCGGCGAAACCGGTGTGGTCGGCACGGCCGACGAGACCGGTGCCGGCGACGCGACCGGAACGGCCGGTGAGCAGGTCGGGACGATCGGCAGGAAGGCCGGCCGCGGGTTGCGCTGGAGTCTGCTGGGCAACCTGGGGACCAAGGTGACGACCTTCGTCATGGGGCTGGTGCTCGCCAGGCTGCTCGTGCCGGAGGACTTCGGCCTCTACGCCATCGCGCTCGCCGCGACCACCTTCGTCATGCACGTCAACGACGTCGGCATCATCGCCGCCACCGTGCAGTGGCGGGGCCGGGTCGAGGAGATGGCGCCGACGGCGACGGTCATGGCCCTGGCGTTCAGCACCGGGATATACGGGATCTTCTGGGTGGTGGCTCCGTACTTCGCGGAGCTGGCGGGCAGCGCGGAGGCCACCCCGGTGGTCCGGCTGCTCACCGCGATCATCCTCATCGACGGTGCCACCGCGGTGCGGGCCGGCTCGCTGATGCGCGGGTTCGGGCACGACAGGCTGACCAAGGCCAACATCGCGGGCTCGCTGGTCAACGCGGCGGTGGCCGTCACGCTCGCCGCGAACGGCGCCGGAGCCTACAGCTTCGCCTGCGGGCAGGTCGCGGCCAACGCGGTCACCGGCGCGCTGGTGCTCGCCTGGGCGGGGCTGCCGTTCCGCCTCGGCTTCGACCGGGAGGTCGCGGCCAGGCTGCTGCGGTTCGGCGCGCCGCTGGCCCTGGGTCTCGGCATCGAGGCGGTGCTGATGAACGCCGACTACGTCATCGTCGGCGCCGTGCTCGGCCCCGCCGCGCTCGGCTTCTACCTGCTGGCCTTCAACGTCTCCAGCTGGGTGCCCAGCGTGATCGGGACCGCCCTGCGCTACGTCACGGTGCCCAGCTTCTCCAGGCTGGCCGAGCAGCGGCCCGAGTCGCTCTCGCTGGGGGTGCAGCGCTCGGTGCCGCTGCTGGTCGCGTTCGTGCTCCCGGTCGCCGTCGTGACGGCCACGCTGGCGCCGGAGATCGTGGCGTTCCTCTACGGCGAGAAATGGGCACCGGCCGCCGGGGTCCTGGCGCTGCTCGCGGTCCTGCTGGTCGTGCGGATGCTCACCTCCCTCGCCTTCGACATCCTCACCTCGGCGGGTGCGACCAGGGCCACCGTGTGGATGAACCTCGGCTGGGCCGTGGCGCTGGTGCCCGCGCTGTGGGCGGGGACGCACTGGTACGGCATCCGCGGCGCGGCGATCGGTCACGCGCTGGCCGGCCTCCTGGTCGCCCTGCCGATGGCGGTGCTGATGCTGAGCCGCGCGGGGGTGCGTCTGGCGCCGGTGCTTCCGGCCCTGGTCCGCCCGCTGCTGGGCGCCGTGCTCGCGGCGGCGGTGACCGTGGCGCTCGCCGTGCTGGTCGGCGGGGTGACGGCCGCCCCGCTCGTCCGGCTCTGCGTGGCCGGCGCCGGGGGGCTGCTCGCCTACGTCCTGCTCGCCGTACCCGCGGCGCGGCTCAGAGAGCTCGGCGCGCGGGCCGTTCCCGCCCGTGCCCGCTGAACCGCCGACCAGAGCCCGCCGAACCATCACCGAGAGGGAGAAGACCGGATGCCGAACTCCGACACGCTGGTGTCCATCGTGCTTCCCGTGCGCGACGGTGCCGGGCGGATCGAGGGCGCGGTCCGCTCGGTCCTCGGCCAGGACCACGAGCACCTCCAGCTGGTGATCTCCGACAACGCGTCCACGGACGGCACCGAGGAGATCTGCCGTGACCTGGCCGCGACCGACAGCCGGATCGTCTACCGCAGGCATCCGGAGAACGTGGGCCTGTTCGACAACTTCGTCCGTACCGTCGAGCTGGTCGAGGGCGAGTTCTTCCGCTGGGTCGGCGACGACGACCGGCTGGAGCCCGGGTGCGTCTCCCGCTCCCTGCGGGCCTTCGCCGAGGACGACCGGCTCGTCCTGGTCACCACGCAGGTCGCCTACACCGGGCCCGACGGGATGGCCGCGACCGCACCTCTGGAGGGCTCGGGGCTGGCCTCGGACGACCCGGTCGAGCGGTTCGCCGAGATGCTGCGGCTGCTCAATGAGAGCCACCTGCTCATCGACCCGCTGTACGGCCTGTTGCGGCGCGAGCCGCTGGCGCGAATCCCCCGGCGGAACATGCTCCGCGAGGACGAGGTGTTCGCGGCGAAGCTGGCGCTGGCCGGACCGTGGGGGCACGTTCCCGAGGTCCTCGCCCACCGCAACTGGAAGCACGACACCCTGTCCGCGATCGCCCGCCGCCTCGACGTGCCGCCCTGGCGGGCCCGCTGCTCCACCCTCCTGCAGTGCCGGGAGCTGCTGGGCTGGCTGCGGGGGGCCGGCCTCACCGGCGAGCAGCACCGTCGCGCCCGCGCGGCCGTCCTCGGCATGTACGCGCGCCGCCAGCGGCTCACCGCGGCCCGCCGGGGCCGCAGGCTCGCCCTGATCGCCTCGGGGCTGGTTCCCGGCATCCGCTCCAGTGACCCGCTTCAGTGACTCACAGAAAGGCGAACCACCGTGACCACCGTCTTCTCCAACAGCGTGGTGGACGACGACACTCGCAGGGAACTGCTCTACCAGGGGCAGGTCTTCGTCTACTCGGCGACGCCCGCCTCCACCCTGCTGGCGGCCTTCGCCCGGGAGATGACCGCCGAGGCGTTCGGCGGGCGCGACCCGGAGACCGCACAGTTCGACATGCCGGTCGAGGAGTTCGCCGACCTGCTGGCCCGGCTCAAGCCACGGTTCATCCACCATCCCCGGTGCAAGGAACTGCTGCCCGCGGTTCTGCGGGAGCTGGGCTGCGACCTGGAGCGGACCTACTTCGACGTGCCCCGGCTGCGCACCTCCACCTCCCACGACTACCTCACCTCCGGGATCTCCTACGCCTTCCACCCCCATCGGGACTGCTGGTACTCGGCCCCTTTCAACCAGCTCAACTGGTGGATCCCGGTCTACGAGGTGGTCCCGGAGAACGTGATGGCCTTCCATCCCCAGTACTTCGGCAGCCCGGTGCGCAACGGCAGTGCGCGCTACGACTACGCCGAGTGGAACAGGACAAGCCGGCTCACCGCGGCCCGGCACGTGCGCGGCGACACCAGGGAGCAGCCCAGGCCGGAGGAGAACGTCGTGCTCGACCCGCAGGTGCGGGTGGTGCCCGAGCCGGGGGGCGTCATGGTGTTCTCCGGCGCCCAGCTGCACTCCACGGTGCCCAACACCTCGGGCAGGACCCGCTTCAGCATCGACTTCCGCACCGTGCACATCGACGACGTGCGCGCCCGCCGCGGCGCGCGCAACGTGGACGCGGCGTGCACCGGCACCACCCTGCGCGACTTCGTGCGCTGCGCCGACCTCGACCCGATGCCGGAGGAACTGGCGCTGGAGTACGAGGCGGAGGCGCTGGCCAGGGTCGGGTGAGCGCGGACTCCCGGCCACCGACACACCGCAGTAGTGACAAGGAGTTCGTGTGCCGCGACCAATACGCATCGTGTCCCGGGCGTCCGGCGCGCTCGGGGGAGCGGGGAAGACGTAGTGGAGTTCTGGAGGACCATTCTCGACCTCGCCAGAAGGAAGCGGGTCGGGTTTCCACTGGTCGGCCTGGCGCTGCTCGGCGCCGCGGCCGTCTTCTTCCTGGTGCCCCCGCGCTACCTGGCGAGCACCTCCATGGTGCTGACCACGCCCCCCGCGGGAGGGACGACGGACCCGGCCAAGCCACTGGGGCGGAGCAACCCGCTGCTGCAGTTCAGCGACGGCCTCCGGACCACGGCGGGCATCCTCATCCTGTCCATGAACACCGAGGCGGTCGCGGCCGAGCTGGGTGTCGTGAAGGACGGCCCCATCGAGCTGACGATCAACGACGGGCGGACCAACCCCGGCATGCTGGGCATCCTCATGAACGGCCCGTTCGTGTACGTGGAGGTGAGGAGCGACTCCGCCGACCTCTCCCGTGCCGTCATGGCCAGGACCCAGTCCCGCCTGCGGGCCGAGCTGATCCGCAGGCAGGAGACGCTCGGCGCCCCTGTCTCCACCTTCATCGGGCTCGTCGAGGTGGTGCCGCCTGCCTATCCCGTGGTGGACCGGAGCGGCACCTGGAAGGCCATGGGCGGGGCGGCGTTCCTCGTCGTCGTTCTCGGCCTCGGCGCCGCGTACGCCGTGGAGCGCCGCAGGGTGTTCCGGCAGAGGTCCGGTGGCGGGCGGTCGGCAGAGCCGTCCCCGGCCACGGTGGAGATCCCGGCCGGCCGGGACGACGGGGCGGACCACGATGACCACGATGACCACGGTGACCACGGCGAGCGCGGGGGAGAGCCCGAGAGCGGTGAGGGGTGCGAGGGGCGGGAGGAACAGACGGTGTAAGAAGCGGGCGAGGCAAGCGGTAGAGGACCTGGTCACCGGCCGGGGAACCGTGCGGTTCTCCGGCCAGGCGGCCTCCATCCGGCCAGGAAGGGAAAGGCGTGGACTTCTGGGGGACAGTGCTCATCGTGTTGAGGCGCTGGTACGTCGCCCTGCCGGCGTTCCTGCTCTCCATAGGTGCCGCGGCGGGCGTCTACTCGTCGATTCCGACGCTCTACGTCTCGAACGCGGTGCTCGTGCTGACCATCCCGCCCACCGGCGGAAGCCTGCCGAGCGATCCCGGTCGCCCCAACGGGCTGACCAACCCCCTGCTGAACTTCGACTGGGGCCTGAGCATGTCCGCCTCGATCCTCGTCCAGGTGATCAGCGCGCCGGAGACCGTGGAGTCGCTCGGTGTGCGGCCCGAGGGCGACACCACCTTCACGGTCACCAACGGCAGCACCAACCCGGAGTCGCTGGACGGCGGGCCCTTCGTGTACATCGAGGGCACGAGCAGGTCGCCGTCCGGGGCCCGGGACATCGTGACGCGGGTCAGGGACCGGGCGAGGATCGAGCTGGCCGTTCGCCAGCGGCAGTTGAACGCGCCCCCGGCGACCTACATCACGATGAACGAGATGGTGCCGCCGACGGAGCCGCAGCCCCAGCGCACCGGGAAGACCCGGGGGGCCGCCGCGGCCCTGCTGCTCGGGGTGCTCGCCGGCCTCGCCGCGGTGTTCTCCCTGGAGAGCTTCCTCGACGCCCGGAGGCGGAGGGGCCGGGTGCCCCCGGCGCCGCCGTCCGGGCTGCCCGCCGAGCCCTCCCTGCTGCGACGTTGAGAGCCTCCGTGGTCCCCGCCTCCCTTGACCGCCCCGGTCTGCGCAGCGCCGACGGGGCGACCCTGGCCGCCGCGTTCGTCGTGGTCCTGATGCTGGTTCCGGCGCGGCTGGTCTTCCGCGGCGTGCCCTTCTCGCTCACACCGGCCGACGCGGTCGGCCTGTTCGCCGCGCTCTGGTGGTTCTGCGCGCACCTCACCACCACGCTCGGCGCGGCCAAGGGCCCCAACCCCGTGCGCACCGCGCTGTTCGGGTACGCGGTCGCGATGCTGGTCACCTACGGGTACGCCGGTGCCGGGTACCTGCCGCCCGACGAGCTCAACATGGCCGACCACGGCATCGTGCTCGTGGTGGCGACGGTGGGCATCGGGCTTGGGGCGTGCGACGGCATCCGGGGCCGGGAGCGGCTCGACTTCGTCCTGAAGTGTCTCGTGGTCTGTGGCGCGGCCGTCGGGGTGATCGCGGCGCTCCAGTTCGTGCTCGAATTCGACCTGACCAAATATCTGGCCCTTCCCGGCTTCCGATTCACCGCGGAGCTGCCCGCGATCCTCGAACGGAACACCCTGCGCCGGGTCGCGGGTACCACGGGGCACCCCATCGAGCTCGGGGTCGTCTGCGCGATGATCACTCCCGTCGCGCTGCACTACGCGTTCGGCGCCCGCGATCGGGGCGAGCCCTCCCTGCGCTGGTGGATCTGCTCCGCGCTGATCGGTGCCGGGCTGATGTTCTCCGTGTCGCGGTCGGCGGTCCTCGGGATAGCCGTCGTCGGCGCGGTGCTCCTCGCGGGCTGGCCCGCACGCAGGCGGCTGTGGGCGGCTGTGGGCGGCGCCGGATTCCTGGTGGCGATGAAGGTGGCCGTGCCCGGCCTGCTCAGCGTGTTCCTCGGATTGTTCACCAGCCTGTCCAGCGATTCGAGCATCCAGTACCGGACCCACGACTACGCGGTGGCGGCCACCGAGATCGGGAACCACCCCTGGGTCGGCAGGGGACTGGGCACCTGGTACGCGCCGAAGCACCTGATCTTCGACAACCAGTACATCCTGTCGCTGGTGGAGACCGGGATCATCGGCCTGGTCACCTTTTCCGGGATCTTCCTGACCGGTCTCTGGGCGGCGCTGCGCGTCCGCCGCCTCAGCTCCGACCCCGCCGTGCGGGACCTGGGACTTGCCCTGGCCGCCTGCCTGGTCGTCCCCCTGGTCGGGGCGGCCACGTTCGACCTGCGCTCGTTCGCGACCGTGACCGGCCTGTCGTTCCTGATCATCGGAGCCGCGGGCTCGCTGCTGCGCGGCACCCGGCTGCCCGAGAAGCCCGTCGAGAAGCCCGTCGAGAAGCCCGGTGAGGAGGTCAGCCGACCAGCCGCGCGCGCAGGTCCGCCCAGGAACCCGCGGCCAGATCGCGCTCGCTGATCGCGGTGACCGGCATCGGCCACTGGATGCCGAGATCGGGGTCGTCATAGCGGACCGAGAGGTCCTCGGCGGGGTCGTGCTCCCGGTCGATCCGGTAGCAGACGTCCGCCTGATCGGTCAGTGCCTGATAACCGTGCAACAAGCCAGGAGGAACGTAGAGGTGGACGAACATCTCATCGTCGAGCACCACCGACATCTGGCGGCCGAAGGTCGCCGAGCCCGGCCGGGCGTCGACGAGCACGTCGTGCACGGCGCCCCGGGCGCACCTGACGAGCTTGGCCTCCCCTCGTCCGCTCCGGCCGTGCAGCGCCCTGATCGTCCCCAGACGGGACCGCGACTGGCTGTCCTGGACGAACTCGGCGGGCCGCAGCCCGTGGGCGGCGGCGAGCGCGGCGTCGAAGGTACGGGTGAACAGCCCGCGGTCGTCCCTGCGCTGGGTCGGGATGAACAACAGGACACCGTCAAGCTCGCCTTGTTCGACTCTCATGTGCCCATCTTCCAGATTCCCCGATCTTCCGGCCATCCAGAAGAGGAAAACGGTGCCGATCGTAATGTGCCGGAGAGCGTACTCTCCGTGGGCGGGCCGTCAGGCTCCGTGGCACCCCCGGTGACACCCGGGGAGACCCGGGGCCAGAACGGTTCGGCCAAGCCCACGGGCGGTGGCAGGGCCGGGTTCACGCGTGTCAGGGTCGGGTTCACGCGTGTCAGGGTCGGCGCGGTCGAGGTCATGGCGATCAGTGAAACCGAGCTGCTCGACCACGTGGCGGCGGAATGGCGGCGGGGACGTGGCGGCGCGATCGTCACCGCGAACGTCGACATCGTCCGCGCCGCCACGCGCGATCCCGACCTGGCCGACCTGGTCGCCCGCTCCGAGATCGTGGTCGCCGACGGCATGCCGGTGGTCTGGGCCGCAGGGCTCGCCGGACCGGCTCTGCCCTGCCGGATCACCGGGGCCTCGCTCGTGCACTCCCTGGCCGGGCGCGCCGCGCGCGAGAACCGCTCGGTCTACCTGCTCGGCGGAGAGCCCGGCGTACCGGAGGCCGCGGCCCGAGTCCTCGCCGGACGCTGCCCCGGACTGCGCGTGGCGGGCACCTGCTCGCCGCCCTTCGGGTTCGACTCCTCGCCGGAGGGGGTGCGTGAGGTGGTCGCCGAGGTGGTCGCCGCCGCACCGGACCTCGTCCTCGCCGGACTGGGCTTCCCCAAGCAGGAGAGGATCATCGCAGCCCTCCGCACCGAGCTGCCCGACGCCTGGTACCTCGGCTGCGGAGCCGGGATCCCGATGGCGGCCGGGCGGTTTCGCCGCGCTCCGGGGCCGGTCCAGCGGGTGGGCGCCGAGTGGCTGTACCGGCTCGCCCTGGAACCGCGCCGGCTGGCCCGCCGCTACCTGCGGGACGACGTGCCGTTCGCGGTCGCCCTCCTCATCGGTGCCCTGCGCACCCGCCTGACATCGAGACACCGCGCATGACCGGCGCGACCATCCCTCCCTCCCGCACCGGAAACGGCTCCGACATGGCTGTCCCCGCCCGGCCCCGGCTCGCCGTAGTGATCGTCACGTATTCGAGTGGTCAGGTCGTCGAGGGGTGCCTGCGCTCACTCGACGCGGCGCTGGCCGGCGCCGGTCCGGCACGGGTCGTGGTGGTGGACAACGCCTCGGCGGACGACACCGTCGAGCGGGTACGCGAGGCCGCGCCGGAGGCCGAGGTGATCCAGACCGGGCGCAACGCCGGCTTCGCCGCCGGGGTGAACGCGGGCATCGCCGCCGCGGACGGCTGTGACGTGCTGGTGCTGAACCCGGACATCCGGCTCGCGCCCGGTTCGGTGCTCCTGCTCAGGCAGGCGCTCGCCGTGCCGGGGACCGGGATAGCGGCCCCCCACCTCACCGCCGAGACGGGAGAGCTCCACCTCTCCCTGCGCAGGCGGCCCACCGTGCTGAGGGCGCTGGGTGAGGCGCTGCTCGGCGGCCACCGGGCCGGGCGGTTCCACCCGCTCGGCGAGCTGGTCGTGGAGCCGTCCGCCTACGGCAGGCCGCACACCGTCGACTGGGTGACCGGTGCGGCCTGGATGGTCTCCCGAGCCTGCCTGGACGCCCTGGGCCCCCTCGACGAGCGCTACTTCCTCTATTCGGAGGAGACCGAGTACATGCTCAGGGCCGGGGAGGCGGGGTTCGCGGTCCGGTACGAACCCCGGGCCGTGGCCGTGCATCTCGGTGGCGAGCAGTCCACCTCAAGCCGGCTGTGGGCACTGTCGGCGGCCAACCGGGTCCGGATGCACCGCGAGCGGTACGGTCGCCCGCGCGGGCAGCTGATGCGGCTGGCCGTCGGGCTCAACGAGCTGGTCCGCGCGGTGGCCAGGGGCGGCGCGGGCGGGAGAAGGCATCGGGCCGCCCTGCGCCAGCTGGTCGCGATGCGCGAGTGGCCACCCAGGCCCGGCGAGGCGGCGGGCCTCCCGGCCCGGGAGGCGGCACCCTCGGCCCGTGAGGAGGCGGTTTTCACGGCCCGCGGGACGATCCCTCCGGCCCGGGAGGCGGCACCCCCGGCCCGCGAGGAGGTACCCGTCCAGAAGGCGGACTCCCCCGGCTACGTGTGCTTCTCCGCGCAGGACTGGTGGTACCACAACCGGGCGCACTCGGACTTCCAGCTCATGCGCTCGATCGCCGCCCACCGGAAGGTCCTCGTGGTCAACAGCATCGGGATGCGGATGCCGACACCGGGCAGGTCCACGCAGGTGCTGCGGCGCGTCGGGCGCAAGCTGCGCAGCGTCGCGATGCTCGTCAGGAGGCCGCTGCGCGAGCTGCCCGGCTTCTACGTGATGTCCCCGCTGCCGCTGCCCTTCTACGGATCGCCGCTGGCCCGGCGGGTGAACGCGCTGCTGGTCCGGGCACAGGTGCTGGCGGTCTCGCGGGCACTGGGGCTGCACCGGCCCGTGATCATGGTGACCATCCCCACGGCGTGGGACGTGGTGCGCCCGATGCGCAGGCAGGCGCTGGTGTTCAACCGTTCCGACCGGCACTCGTCGTTCCCCGAGTCCGACCGGCCGACCATCGAGGCGCTGGAACGCGGTCTGCTGGAGCGTTCCGACCACGTGCTCTACGTCAGCACCGCGCTGATGGACGAGGAGCGCCGGATGACCGGCGACCGCGCGTACTTCCTCGACCACGGTGTGGACACCGACCACTTCCGGCGGCGCCCGGAGAGCGAGCAGCCCGCCGACATTCGCGCGATTCCCGGGCCGAGGGTGGGTTTCTTCGGCGCGCTTGACGACTATCTGGTGGATTTCGACCTTCTCGAACGGATAGCCGGGGAACTGCCCGACGTGTCGCTGGTTCTGATCGGTGACGCGACGGTCCCGATGGAACGGCTCACCCGCCATCCGAATGTGCACTGGCTCGGATTCAGGCCGTACGAAACGATTCCCGGCTACGGATCGGGGTTCGATGTCGCGATCATGCCATGGCTGGACAACCCATGGATAAAGCATTCGAACCCCATCAAACTCAAGGAATACCTCGCGCTGGGCCTGCCGGTGGTCAGCACCGATTTCCAGGAACTCGTGAACTATGCCGATCGAGTGAGAATCGCCGCGAGCGGTGACCTTTTCCTGGACGCTGTCCGTGCGACATTGCGTGAGGGGGGCCCGCGGCCGGCCGACGACCTGCGGGGGTCCGTGCTCGGCGCGTCCTGGTCGTCGCGTGCGGCACAACTGATGGCGCTCGCCGAGCCGTCATCGGATCCGCGTTGAGGAGGACGAGGTCATGGGGGCTGGAAGGCGCGGACGGGTGAGGGGGCGTCGCCCCGGGCGGTCGCTGCCGGTGCTGGCCGGGGTGGGGGCCGCCTCGGTGACGATGGCGATGCTCGGGTTCTGCTCGGTCGACGCGCCCGCCGACCAGGCCGGACGCCCGCTCGCGGACACGTCGGCCGGCGCCCCGCCACCGGGCGACGTGCCGCAGGGGAGAGCGCCGGGGGGCTCCGCCCAGTCCGCCGGCCACGCGTGGTCGGCCCAGGGCCCTCCCGCGACGGCCGCGCGGGTGCCGTGGGAGGGCGGTCCCGCCTACTACGGGCGGTTCGCCGCGCCCGCCGCGGCGGGCTGGACGAGCCCGTCGTTCTTCCCGGTCGGCGTCTGGTTCGAGTCCGTGATCAGCCAGGCCGATGTGAACAGGGACCGGGCCGCGGGGATCAACACGTACGTGGAGCTGACCGAGACCAGCGACATGGCACTGGTGCGGAAGAACGGGATGTCGGCGCTGACGAACGTCCCCCTGCCCGGCTACGGCAGCGAGACGGTGGGCTGGCTGCTCGACGACGAGGTGGACATGTGGGCGAAGGCGGGGGACGCGCGGTGGACCGGCAACCACCCCGGCGAGGGCCCCCTGTGCGTCCCGGAGGAGCGGGGATGCGGTTTCACGGTGCTACGCGCCCAGCAGGACCGGCTCCCGAAGGGCGACGGAAGGCTCCACTACGCCAACTACGGCAAGGGCGTGATGATGTGGGAGAAGGACGCGGACGCCGCCGCGTTCGTCAACCGCTTCACCGACGCCGTCTCGACCGACGTCTACTGGTACACCAGCGCGAGCGTCTGTCTGGACGGGCAGAACTTCCTGGCACTGCCGGCCGCCAGGTGCCGCAGGGCCGCCAACTACGGCGCCGTCATCGACCGCCAGCGCGAGCTGGACGCGCTGGACGGCCGCCGCCAGCCGATCTACGGTTTCGTCGAGGTCGGCTGGCCGGCCGAGAACGACACCCGGGCGATCCAGCCGGACCAGGTGACGGGCGCGGTGATGAACTCGCTGATCCACGAGGCTCGGGGCATCATCTACTTCAACCACAACTTCGGCGGCCCCTGCCACTCCCAGCACGTGCTGCGCGAGGGGTGCGGGAAGGAGGTCAGGCCCGCGGTGGCCGAGATCAACCGGCGGATCAGGAAGCTGGCCCCCGTGCTGAACACCCAGTCGTACGCGCACCGCTTCGGCCCCGGCCTCGACACCATGCTGAAATACCACCGGGGCTCGTACTACGTCTTCGCGATGCCCGGCGGGAAGGCGGCGCCGGGCAGGCGCACGTTCACACTGCCGCGCGGGGTGCGGGCCGCGCGCGCCGAGGTCCTCTTCGAGAACCGGACGGTCCGCGTCGACGGCAAGGGCCGCTTCACCGACTCCTTCGCCGCCGAGCACTCCCACCACATCTACCGGATCACTCCCTGAGCCCCGTCACGGGCGCCGGGTTCGCGGAGGGTTCTCGCCGGGACTCCGCTGCGATCGGACGGCCGGCTCACCATCGAGTCCCTCGCTGAGGAAGCCGGCCTCAGGCGCAACAAGCCGGCGCACAAGCCACTCGGATGAACGCCCTCGTGAAGGCGCAGGACTCCCGGCCCGTTGCGGCGGTCAGCCGAGCCAGCGGCCGTCGCGCATGAGGTCGCGTCCCCGCAGTTCGTTCGCCTCACGCCAGGCCTGGATGCGCCGCGGCCGGATCAGGAAGTACTGGTAGGGCTCGTCGAGCTCGCGCGGGTCGAAACCGGTCCTGGCCGCGAACGCGTCACCCGTCTCGGGGGCGAGGTCGGCGAGGTCCACCGGCTCGGCGGTGCCCTCGACGACGACGACGTCGCGGGTCGGCCCGAGGCTGAGGCGCACCCGGCCGTCCGCCAGCAGGTTGCGGCCGGTGACCGAGGCGCGCGGCGTCGAGATGAGGAACGCGGTCCCGTCCCAGAGGTACGAGAGCGGGATGAGGTGGACGCCGTCCGGGGAACCCGACGTCGCGACCCAGAGATCGACGTCGCTCTCCAGTTTCGCGCGAGTGTCCCGCAGCCTCTCCTCAAGTCCACGCGGCGGCGCGCCCGTCATGCTTCCTCCAGTCACTTCGTGGAGAGCCCTTCTCAGGGGACGGGCTCCGTCGGTCATCGGCCGGTTCACCGGGGCCGCTTCGATGGATGCCATGGCCATCACGCTGGTTGCGGCTCTGCGACCGGCGCTTCTTGATTCCTGACCGGTCTGGTCACCTGTTTCGCCACGCACGGCGGCATCCCCGCCGTCGCGCGCGCCGCGTGGTGCCGGTAGGTGCTGGGCGGCATGCCGACCAGTTCGGTGAAGCGGGTGCTGAAGGTGCCCAGCGACGAGCA